>CAMOZD010000112.1 GCA_946630645.1 uncultured Lachnospiraceae bacterium | reverse complement strand
GCGTCCGGATGCCTGGACAGGCTCTGTGTCCCCTCGGTTATCCGCAGGGCTCTGGAGCCCTGGCCCGATCTTTTTCTGGAGGAGATTCGCTTTGTTCCGGAAGGAAGCTGGAAGGAGAAGGGTAAGCCTATTCTTGATAACGTACCCGCATTTTATTTTGTCAGGATTAAGGAATTTCTATCCGGAGTCCATATTGCGGATATGAGAGTCTTCCTTCCCGTTCATTGGAACCGGCGCTTTATGGGGATCGCCGGGGCCGGGACCAATATGGAGACAGACTGGGACAAGGAGCAGACCACCAATCTGACATCCTGGCCCATGGCGGTGAGAAATGGTTTTGCCTGCGTGGTTTCTGATGGAGCCACGGGTATGTTTGTGGATAACCGCTGGGGATTTAAGGATGGTGACCTGGACTGGCAGATGATTCGGAACTGGGCCTTCCAAGGAACCCATAACATGACGGTGTCCGCCAAGGCTGTGGTGGAGGCCTGTTACGGAGAGAAGATCTATAAGAGTTACATGCATGGGACATCGGGCGGAGGGAGACAGATCATCCTGGAGGCAGAGCAGTATCCTGAGGATTACGATGGCCTCTGGGCGGACGGCCCCCTTTGTGATTTCTATAATCTTATGTTTTCGTGCCTGTGGGCCGCCCTGGTCTACAACAATGAACCTCACAGAGTCAGCATGGACAAGTATCAGACTGCTCATTTTCTGGCCAGGGAGAGCCGGGACCTGCATGGCCGGCCGTACGATCCGGATGATCCTTGCTGGAAGGCCTTTTTGGACAGGCTTCCAGGCACAGCAACCGGAGCCGGACCAATCAGCAGGGAAGATCGGACAGTCATGATGAAGATCTGGAATGGGCCGGTACTGTCGGATGGGAGCCGGGTGACCTACGGTTTTGGCCCCGAGATTATTCAGTGGCCGGTTGGACCCAGACCCTTTGGATATCTGAAGATCCATGATGACGGAACCATTACCAATATTCCCTTTGCCGTCCAGTTCCTGCGCTGGCTGATTCGGGATCCTGATTGGGACTTTTCCCGCTGCAGCTATGAGGAGTTTGAGCGGATCTACCTGGATCACAAAGAAGAGTTCCGTGATTTTTCCTTTTACGGTGCAGACCTTAGGCGCTTTGCCGCCAGGGGAGGCAAGATGATTATCACCCACGGAACCGGGGACCATGTGGCACCCAACCAGCTGACCCTGGACTACTACAGGAAAGCAAAGGCCTTCTTCGCTTCCGAAGAAGAACTCAGAGACAGTCTTAGAGTCTTTTTCCCGGAGTACGGCGGTCATGCCCTCTATGATTGGGACGGCCCTAATGTGACCAATGCATCAGGCTTTCTTGCTATGATGAACTGGGTAGAAAAGGGCCTTGCACCGGAGAAGCTGCGGACCATCAATTATGATTTTAACCAGGACCGGTTGATAAGAGAATCTTCCGTTACAGCTTATCGGGAAAAAGAATAACATGGTATGAGGATCTTATAATCCTGATATTATACAAACGAAGATTATCGCCTCCGGATAAAGTTTACAGGTATCCGGGGGCGTTTTAGATGTCAGTACAAAACTCTTGCGGAAGGAGTTGATTATATGAAGAATGTAAATAACAGCTGTGAGCTGGTTTATGCAGATCGACCGGAAGAAATTGGTATGTCCTCGGACTATCTGGCCTATATCGATGAAGCGATGGAGCGGTCCATCCGGGAGAAAATGATGAAGGGCATGGTCACCCTGGTAGCCCGCCATGGGATAATCGTTCAGCATAAAGCTTACGGGGAAGCCCGGGAGGGGGTTCTTATGAAGAAAGATGCCATCTTCCGTCTGGCCTCCATGTCTAAGACGATTGGAGCTGCTGCCCTGATGCAGCTTTACGATAAAGGGCTGGTGATGCCTTCGGATAAGCTATCAGATTATATTCCGGCCTTTCGAAAGTCTATGGTGGCGATTCCTATGGCCGGGGGTGAGGTTCGCTTGGTGCCGCCCAGGAGAGAGATCACCATTCACGATCTTCTGACTATGACCTCGGGGATCACAGCGATCAAGTCGTTGGAAGGTTATCATCCGGCTGCCCGTTATTGCGCTTCCTGCTATAAGCAGGCCGGGATCGTTGATACCATGCATGCCCTGGATTCCACGATAGGGCAGGTGACAGAGACCCTGGCCGGCCTTCCCCTGGCGGCTCATCCAGGGGAGCGCTGGGATTACACCAACCTGTCTTCCATAGTCCTTGGTCATATTGTGGAGATTGTCAGCGGGCAGGATCTTAAGAGCTATTTACAAGATCACATTTTTGATCCTCTTGGTATGGAGGAGACTGCCTTCTTCCCGGATCCGGTGAATTGGGACCGGATTCCTGCTGTCTATGCCTGTGAAAGCATGGAGAGACTGGACGGGCTTGACCTCCCGGGGACAGATGATACCCAGCTCCCCTTCGCGGACACCAGAACCTATTACAATATTGCCGCAGGCCTGACCGGAACCGCATCAGACTATTGGCGCTTTGCCCAGATGCTCTGCAATGAAGGATCCTTTGGCGGAAAGAGAATTCTGAGCCCTAATGCCGTTCGTCTCATGCATCATCCTCATACGGCGGGGAAGGGGATTCTTTCCAACGTGGCAGATCCCTGGATGGTCTCCCTGACAGAGGACCAGGGATCCGGGAACAGAAGTCAGCTGAACAGGGGAGTTTCTATTTACGGTCATCATTGGGGATATATGATGGATGTGGAGACGGATTATAATACCACTTTTAATTATATGGGAAAGGGGTCTTATGGCTGGCACGGCTATTGGGGGAGTGTATACAATGTATGGCCCGAAAAGGATATGGTGGCTATCTTTCTCTCTCAGGTTTCCCCGGTTGGCCTGTCCTGGAAGACCCAGGAAAGGTTCCTGAATATTACGGCCAATGCAATTCTGGATTAAATGAGAAGGATTTGTTTGGAATATTCCAATTATTCTTCATAAATGCTGATGCTTTATGTGCTGTCAGGTGGTATAATAACGAAAAAGACAGCCGGAGCTGTCTGTAATTCCAATCTAAAAGTATTATATAAGGGTATGATGATGGAGGTAAATGTTATGGGTAAGAATATTTTAATAATCACCGGTAGTCCCAGGGCCAATGGTAATTCCAACACACTGGCAGCCGCTTTTGCCGGCGGCGCTACAGCAGCGGGAAATACCGTAGAGGTTCTTGATGCTTGCGCTCTTAATATGGATGGCTGCCATGGAGATGCAAGCTGTCATCAGAGAGGTTGCTGCGGCCTGAAGGACGATGGCGTAAAGCTTCATGAGAAAATGTGCTGGGCGGATGTCCTTGTACTGGTGACACCCATATACTGGAAGAGTTTTACTTCCCAGATTAAGAAGGTCGTGGATCGTCTGTATCCATTTGCAGCTCCTAAGGGAAGAGCTCAATGTACCGTCAAGGAGACCTACCTGATTGCTACGGCCAACAATCCGGATCCGGCAGTATTCGGACCGATCAAAGAGGAATTTGATCTGGTGAATACTTTGCTGCAGTTTGAGTGCAAGGGACAGCTTCTTTGCGGAGGACTCGGAGGACCTGATGCCATTGATGAGCATCCTGAGTATGTGGAAGCTGCTGTCAGACTGGGCGTTGGCATAGGAGGAGCCAAAGCAGAGGCCTCTGCTCAGCAGTTTTCAAAGGAGCTGAATTATATTAATAAATTAAGATCGCGCGGGTTATAGAGCCGGTCTTTTATCCTTCCTGCCTGAATAAGAGAAACCCACATTAATTAATGAAAGCATTTGCCCGTGGCAGACAAGGTAGCACAGCATTAGAGGGAGGGCATATGAAAAAAAGAATACTTGCCGCATTATTGACCGGAGCGGTCCTTTGCCTTATGGCAGCCTGTTCCGGGGGATCCGGAGCGGAGAATACTTCTGCCGGCCTTGATCTGGCTGAGAGCAGTACCGGAGAAAAGGTTAATGAGGATTTCAGCAAAAATGTTAATACCAACCGGGCCAGCGCTTACGCCAAGAATGAGCTGAAGCTGCCGGTGGAAGGCATCGGAAGAGGAATATCTACAGGGGTTAAAGCGGACAAAAAGTATAAGATTGTTGTCATGACAAGGAACTCTACCAATCCCTACATGCTAGGTATGTGGGCAGGAGGACAGAAGGCAGGTAAAGACCTGGGCATCGAAGTACAGACACTGGCCCCCTCCTCCCAGGACTCCATCGAAGAGCAGGTATCCATCATGGAATCCCTTATGGGGCAGGGGGTGGATGGTTTTGTCATTCATCCATCCGACTCTAAAGGAATCCAGCCGGTTGTGAACACAGCCAATGAGAAGGGAATTCCTGTAGTCGCTATCGGTACTGCCCCGGAGACGGGTGCATTTATGCGTAGCGGCGTGGACTATTATGAGACCGGCTACCTGGTAGCTAAAGAGCTCTGCGAGGCAGCCGGAGGAAAAGGAAAGGCCATTATACTGGAAGGTCCCGCCGGCGTGCAGAACATGGAAGAGCGGAAGAAGGGCATCGAGGATGCCATCGCGGAATACCCGGACATGAAGATCGTTGCTTCCCAGACGGCTAATTGTAAGAGAACCGAGGGCATGTCTGTTATGGAGAACCTTCTTGAGAGGAAGGATGTTGCGGAAGGGCTTTCCGTAGTTGCTTGCTGCAATGATGAGATGGCCATCGGTGCCATACAGGCCCTAAAGCAGAAAAAGGTGGAAGGGGTCTTCGTAGGCGGTGAGGACGGATCCAAGGATGCAGCAGCTGCTGTAAAGGATGGGGATCTTTATGTGACCTACAACACCGATCCTTATGGATCCACTTACCTGGCGGTTGCCTATATTGTTCAGTATCTTAACAATGGTACCTTGCCTGAGGAATACTTTATTCCCTTCCCATCCGAGAGGCATCAGCCCCTGATTACCAAAGAAAATGTGCAGGAATACATTGATCAATATCGATGGTTCGAGTAATGGCAGAGAGAAAGAGGAAGAATAGTCCGGCAGTTAATCTGCCGGACTTTTTATGGTATAAGGACAGTCACAGATCA
>CAMOZD010000111.1 GCA_946630645.1 uncultured Lachnospiraceae bacterium | reverse complement strand
AAACCTAATATATAATGGAAAACAGAACCTAAAATCCCCACAGATAAAAGGAGTTCCAGAAGAATGAAGCAAATAATCCGAAAAGCTGTTTACCAGGATATTGATGCGGTCGCCTCTCTTTATGACCAGGTCCACCAGGCCCAGGAAGAGGGCAAACTCTTCACGGGATGGATCCGGGGTGTTTATCCGGTTAAGGCCACCGCAGAAGCCGCACTCGGCCGGGACGACCTATTTGTCCTTGAGGAAGACGACCATTTACTGGGCGTCGCTGTTATTAATCAGATCCAGGTCGACTCCTATTATGGTGCCCCCTGGAAACACCAGGCCTCTGATGACCAGGTCTGTGTCCTCCACACCCTTGCCATATCACCGGCGGCAGCCGGGAGAGGACTGGGCAAAAAGTTTGTCGCCTTCTATGAGAAATATGCGGCGGACCATGGCTGCCCTGAACTTCGCATGGATACCAATGAGAAAAACCTGGCCGCCAGGGCTATGTACAAGAAGCTGGGCTACAAAGAAATCTCCATCGTACCCACAGTTTTTAACGGGATACCGTATGTGAATCTGGTATTATTGGAGAAATGGCTTGGTCAGCAATAGCATTTCCCCAATCCTTACATAAAATAATTCTTTTACCAGATCCGGCACTCATTCTCTGGCAGATTTGGTTGGTTTAAGCAGAAAGCGGTCGTCCTGGATACCGACGACCGCTTCCCTCTGAAAAGCTTTACTTTTTATATTCATTTCTCCTTGTGGGCCGTAATTATGGTGAGGCTGCCTGCATTCACTGTAATCACACAACCGCGGATCCTCACATACCAGTTCTTACCCTTACGGGTAATGACTGCCTTCTCCTCCAGGATCGCTTCCCGGCACCAGGCCACCGGGTCCACCGGGCCAAGGTCAAGATTGCTCCTGATTCTTTCAAGTCCCATTTCCGTGCTATGCAGTTTATCAATATCTTCGATCAATTCCTTACTCATAGTTCACATACCATTGTTCTATCTGTTTCCTGGACATAGTTCAAGAACCAGAGTTCTTTACACAACTTGTCGGTTTCCTGCCTATCATTCAAAAGCCATTGTTCTTTCGGTTCCCTAAACATAGTTCACTGGCCGTTGTTCTATCGCTTCCCTGCTCATAATTCACAGACCATAATATATTCCTGATCATTCTCATCCACTCTTTTAAAGCCCAGCTTCTCATACATGTTGACTGCATAATTAGCCTTCTGTACTGCCAGGGACGCTCTCTCATAACCTTCTTCCTTCAACAAAGCCAGCATGGCCTTCATCAGCCTGGTCCCTGTGCCCTGACTCCGGTATTCCTTGTAGAGGGATATGGCAAAGGAGGGGGTATCATCATCCACATGACCATAATCCTCCATAATCCGTGTCCAGACGGCACCGGCAACCTTGCCGTCATCCCTGCGGTCATCTGCCGCGACCAGGCAGTAATCCCCAGGGCCTGTCCCAAAATCCTCATAATAGATCTTTAACTCCGGCAGTTCAATAATCTCCCTGGCAGGGGGCTCTACCCCTTCAGGGAGGAAAATGGCCTCGTACAAAAATTCTTTTAGAAGATCTACTTCCTCTGCTCTCAGCGCTCTTATCAGCATATCCTTTTCTCCAGGCATCAGTTCTTTTACGGTTCATAATTATGAGATATCTCCAATCTTTAATTGTGGGATGTCCCCAATCTTGCTATAATATAAAAATACAAAATTATTAATCCAAATATAAAATACCGAGGTGAACACAATATATGTATAACGAGATAGAAGGCCGCTTCAATATGGAAGACCTGATTTTTGACGAGGACTGTTTTATCGTCGGCAGCCGGTCTTTTCCCTATGACAAGATTGAAAAGCTGGAGATCACCAGCGAGCCCCTGTTTGCCGCTTACGGAATCCTGACCATGGTTTATGAAGGCAGGGAGGTATCCATTCCCTTCCCCAGGTCTTCTGCCCGCAAGATCCGCAAAGCATTAAAGGAGTTGCAGCGGGAACGGGAACGGGCAGCCAGGATGGAAACAGGCCAGGCCGGCCCGGCGGAAGGAGGTCCTCAAAACAGGACGGTCCAGGCAGGCCCTGCCTCCGACCCTTACGAAGAATTGAAAAAGCTCAAGGAACTCCTGGACATGGACATCATCACAGAAGAGGAATTCCAGAAAAAGAAGAAGGACCTGCTGGACCTGTGACAGCCCGGCAGCTCTAACCTCTTTACCGACACATGGCTGACGGCCCCTGTAAGTGACTTAAAGGGGCCGTCAGCTTTAAATAACAACTTTTTCCTTGCACAGACTATGACTATAGTATAAAATAAATCTGATATGCACTTTCATCCAAAGGCTGTTTTTGCCTTGATTTTGGATATACAGACGATCTCACAGCTATAGCATAGTATGTGTAAGGAGAGAATAATAATTATGAAAAGATTACTGACATCATGTTTTTCCCTTCTGGTGACGGCCAGCATCGCTGTCTCATCAGTGTTTGGCCCTCTGTCAACTCCGGTTTTTGCCCAGGCGGCAGCCACAGAAGCCAGCCAGGCTCAGTCTGCTTCTACAGAGACCGGCAAGGCTCAGTCTGCTTCTACAGAAGCCGGCCAGACCCAGACCGCCTCCACGGTCCAGGACCAGGCACCGGCCTCATCAGAAGAGGCTGATGCGACAGAAGCCGTAAAGGACACCAGCAAGGCCACGGCAGATAATCCCATTGGCGAGCACTGCGCCCACTATAATGTAGATGGCTTTGAGGATGCTCCTACCGTAGCAGCTGATTCTGCCTTTCTCATGGATGCCAGGACCGGTGCTATTCTCTATTCCTACGAGGGTTATACCCGACGTTATCCCGCCAGCATCACAAAGGTTATGACTGCCCTGCTCGCCATAGAGTACCTCAAGATGGATGATAATATTGTCTTTACCAAAGAAGCTGTCGAAGGCATTGAAGCCGGCAGCAGCTCCGCCGGCATTAACGCCGGTGCCGTCCTTTCTGTAGAGGATACCCTCTATGCCCTCATGCTGGCTTCGGCCAATGAAGCGGCGGCTGCCATAGCCCAGAACATTGCCGGCTCTGACAAGGCTTTTGGTAAGCTGATGACCAGGCGGGCCAAAGAACTTGGCTGTACCAATACCCGGTTCAGGAATCCCCATGGTCTTCCCGACGAAAAGCATTATACTACAGGCCATGATATGGCCCTAATTCTCCAGCAGGCCATGCAGTATGAAGAGTTCCGCAAGATTGCCGGAACCCTTACCTACACGATTCCTGCCAGCGATACTTTAACCCACAACATAGAGCTCACCAACCATGCCAAGATCATGCATGAAAGTTCTGAGTACTATTATAAGCGTGTGGAAGGAGCCAAGACAGGCTTTACCAAGGCTGCCCTCAACACCCTGGTCAGTTACGCTAAAAAGGGTGATGTGGAACTGATCTGTGTCATCCTTAAGGATTACGGGGCTGACAACAGCTACAAGGATACCAAAAACCTTTATAAATGGGCCTTTAAGAAAGTCAAGCAGATCACTCCCCTGAAAGATTTTGATCTGGAGAGCGCCCTTAAAAACAGCGGCCAGCTGGATGAGGCAACCTACGATAAGGTCAAGTTTCTTAACTGCCAGGTCGACCAAAGCTACTCCATCCTTGTTAAGAAAAAATTTGATGAGTCCGCTATTTCTTATCAGTTTATTCTGGATGAGGATAAAGAGAACGGACGACTGGGCCGTCTGAATATCATGGTTGGAGATACCATGATCGGCTCCACTCCCGTAATATATGACCCTAGTACCGATGCCGCCAAAGCCTACTCTGGCGGCAAAAGTATTGATGATGATATGACCGCTGCCGAGGTTAATAAAAAGCAGATCACTCCCCACAAGGTCCTGAATTATATGATACGCATAATCATTGCCTTTGTGCTGGTCTTCATTTTGATGCAGGTGATCCGCCGGATTCTGGCAGAAAAGAAGCGGCGCCAGAGGATTCAGCAGCGCAACAAGCGGCGGTTGCAATTATCCTCCTCCAGACAGCCTTCCACTAAGCCTTCTTCCACTAAGACATCTTCTGCCAGGTCTTCTTCCACTGCGGCAAGGACTTCCGCCAGAGGCTCCGGCTCCACTGCCAGGACTTCCCAGGGCTCAGCCGGCACAGGCACGACCAGAAGAAGACGTTCTTCTTCAAATAAAAAGGACAACTAGTCTTTCCAGGCTGTCTGCCAAAATCATAAAATGACATATAAAAAAGACCATCTGTCAGTCATCTGATATGACCGCCCCAGGCAGGGTGCCACATCAGTTTCTTCTGACAGATGGTTTTTTCTTCTTCATATTTTAATTTCTGCTGACTTTGTCAAAGCTTCTTCCCTGGCCGGCGTCTTATTCTCTGATTAAAAGCCTTTTCCTTGTCTCAAGGCTTGCTTCCTGACCGAGAAATATAATCCTGCCTGAAAACTTACTCCATAGACAAAGACTTTTTTCTCTGTTCAAACCTTACTCAGCAGGAATCAGTTTTTCTGTTCCACCCATGTAAGGACGAAGGACTTCAGGAATATTCACACTTCCATCCTCATTGAGATTATTCTCAAGGAAAGCAATCAGCATTCTGGGCGGAGCCACCACGGTGTTATTGAGGGTGTGGGCAAAATACTTACCTTTTTCCCCTACCACGCGGATCTTCAGCCGGCGGGCCTGGGCGTCTCCTAAATTAGAGCAGCTGCCCACCTCAAAATACTTCTTCTGCCTTGGAGACCAGGCCTCCACATCCACAGACTTCACCTTGAGGTCTGCCAGGTCACCGGAGCAGCACTCCAGAGTTCTTACAGGAATATCCATGGACCGGAAAAGGTCTACCGTATTCTGCCAGAGCTTGTCAAACCACATGGGACTGTCCTCCGGCTCGCACACAACAATCATCTCCTGCTTCTCAAACTGGTGAATCCGGTAAACGCCTCTCTCCTCGATACCATGGGCTCCCTTCTCCTTACGGAAGCAGGGGGAATAGGAGGTCAGGGTTCTGGGCAGGGTGTCCGCCTGGATGACCGTATCAATAAACTTACCAATCATGGAATGCTCGCT
>CAMOZD010000110.1 GCA_946630645.1 uncultured Lachnospiraceae bacterium | reverse complement strand
TTCTGGATGAGATCGGCCGGGGTACCAGTACCTACGACGGCCTTTCCATTGCCTGGGCAGTGGTGGAATATATCTCCGGCTCTTCCCTGGGAGGAGCCAAGACCCTCTTTGCCACCCACTATCATGAGCTGACCGAGCTGGAAGGCCAGCTGGACGGGGTCAATAATTACTGTATCGCCGTCCAGGAGAAGGGGGACCACATCATCTTTTTAAGAAAGATCATCAAGGGCAGCGCTGACCGAAGCTATGGAATCCAGGTGGCCAAGCTGGCAGGAGTGCCTGACGCGGTCATCGACCGGGCCAGGGAGATCTCCGAGGAATTGGAAGAAGCAGATATCAACCTGCGGGAAAAGAAATTCGGCCCTTCCGGCCGGACCAGGGCATCGGGAGCCCAGGGCGGTCAGGGTGGACCGGGAGCCGGCTTCAATGCCGGCGGAGCTGAGGCCGGGGAACCGGTCCAGTTGTCATTATTTGATACCATAGGTATGGTGGGGGAAGCCCCCAGAGAAAGCCAGGTGGAAAAGGAATTAAAAGACCTGGACCTGTCCAATACTACCCCTCTTCAGGCCTTGAACCTCCTCTACGAGCTGCAGAAGAAATGCCATTGATCCGGCTGTCGGCTGGGAAATGCTTTTAATGACTGGGAAATATATATTTAGAATTAAGCCGGATATATATTTTGAATCAAGTTAAATATTTTTAGAAATATTTTTAGAAGTACATCACTAACAAGATAAAAAAACGGGATAACAGTCTGCCACAGAGCAGGGTTTTTCCCGGGAATCAAAAAGGGGAAGGAGACTTAAAGATGGCTGTCATAAATGTTCTCGACCAGGAGACCATAAACCAGATTGCCGCCGGTGAAGTGGTGGAAAGGCCGGCTTCCATCGTCAAAGAACTGGTGGAAAATGCCATTGATGCCGAAGCCACAGCTATCACCGTGGAAATTAAGGGCGGCGGTATAGACTTCCTCCGGATTACGGACAATGGAAGCGGCATTGATAAGGACCAGATCCGCAATGCTTTCCTGCCCCATGCCACCAGTAAGATCCAGTCGGCCAGGGACCTGGAGACAGTAGGTTCCCTGGGCTTCCGGGGGGAGGCTCTTGCCAGTATTTCAGCGGTGACCAAGCTGGAGCTTATCACCAAAACCGATGAGGGTATCTCCGGCATCCGCTATGTGGCGGAGGGAGGCCGGGAGCTTTTATTTGAAGAGATCGGCTGCCCGGAGGGTACAACCTTTATCGTCCGCAATCTCTTTTTTAATACGCCGGCCAGACGGAAGTTTTTAAAGTCTAAAATGACTGAGTCCGGTTACGTGGAGGCCTTTATGCAGAGACTGGCCCTGAGCCGGCCTGACATCGCCTTCAAATTTATCTGTGATAATAAGAATAAAATATCCACTTCCGGCAACGGTAATGTCAAAGATGTGATTTACCATATTTTCGGCCGGGATGTGGCCATGAACCTGCTGGAGACAGACCGGGAGGACAATGGAATCCGGGTCCGCGGCTATGTGGGCAAGCCGGTCATTTCCAGGGGTAACCGGAACTTTGAATACTATTATGTCAATGGCAGATATTTAAGAAATAATATTATTGCCAGAGCCATTGAGGAGGGCTATAAGGGCCATGCCATGGTCCATAAATTTCCTTTTGTAGTCCTCATGATTGATATGGACCCCCATGCAGTGGATGTGAATGTCCATCCCCAGAAGATGGAGATGCGGTTCAACAACGGGGAAGACCTCTACACGGCCCTGGTCAATGCTGTCAGGTCCAGCTTTGTGAAAAAAGAGCTGATTCCTGATGTGAGACTGGGCAGGGATAAGAAGAAGGAGCAGAAAGATCTGGGCCCCAGAGCGGAGCCTTTTGAGAAAAAGCGGAGACAGATTGAGGAGCGTTTTGCCGGTCTGTCCCCGGAAAAAATAGATGCCATAAACCGGGCAAAAGCAGGCGGTGACCCGGAAGGACCGGCCGGGACTGATGGTCCTGGGGCTGACGCTGACCAGGCGGCCAGAGCCAGGGAGCAGAGGGAGAGACTGGAGAGGCAGATGTCCCTGCTGCAAAGCCGGGAGATTCCGGACTCGGTCAGGGAAATTGATGCCGCTATGGGCCAGGTCCGGGAGGAGGGCTCCTACAGGGCCTCCGGACCAGAAAACCGGCCCGGTCCGGGACCGGATGACCGGCTGGGACCGGGATCAGGAGACAAGACGGCAAAAACGGAAGCTGTCCCCCCGGTTGAAGTGAGAACCGATTCCGGGGAAGGAAATGTTTCCACCGGGGAAAAAGCAGGCTTTGGGCTAGGGGACAAGCCCCTTTCCGGCAGCCAGATGACTTTTGCTGACGTTCCGGTTCTCTCTGACCAGGCCAGGTCCCGGCACAGGATCATAGGCCAGGTCTTCCGGACCTACTGGCTGATCGAGTTTGATGGCAGGCTGCTTTTTGTGGACCAGCATGCCGCCCATGAAAAAGTCATGTATGAAAAATTCCTTAAGGATCTGAAAAAGAGGGAGATCCACCAGCAGATGATTGCCCCGCCGGTGGTCCTGACCTTTTCCCTCAGGGAGAAGGAACTCTACCTTCAGTGCCAGGAGGCCTTCCGGGAACTTGGTTTTCTCATAGAAGAGTTTGGCGGCAATGAATACTGCATCCGTGGGATGCCGGCCAATCTGCTGGATATCGATCCCCAGGAGCTTTTTGTGGACCTTTTGGACCAGATGGAGGAAAATGGAGGCCGGCTGGCCATGGACAGGCTGACGGACAGGCTGGCTTCCATGGCATGTAAGGCAGCGGTCAAGGGTAATATGACCATGAGTGAGGCCGAGATGGACAGCCTTATGGACCAGCTGATGCAGCTGGATAATCCCTACCAGTGTCCCCATGGAAGGCCTACTATCATTTCCATGTCCCAAAGAGAGCTGGAAAAGAAATTTAAGAGGATCCAGTGACACATAGAAGGTCTGAGGCCGGCAGAGCCTCAGGAATGATGATCGTGTGAAAGATAACCGATTCAATGAATGCCAGGGAGAAAGGAAGCCAGAAAGATGGAAGCAGAGAAGAGACCATTGATCATCCTGACCGGACCGACGGCGGTGGGAAAGACTGCCCTGTCTGTCAAACTGGCCAAGGCCCTTGAGGGGGAGATTGTCAGTGCTGATTCCATGCAGGTTTACCGGCGGATGGATATAGGGACCGCCAAGGTGACCCGGGAGGAGATGGAGGGAGTAGCCCATCATCTGATCGATGTCCTTGAGCCTTGGGAAGAGTTCAACGTAGTGCGGTTTACAGCCATGGCCCGGGAGGCCATGGAGGGAATCTATGAAAGGGGCCATATCCCGGTCCTGACCGGGGGAACGGGCTTTTATATCCAGGCCCTGGCCTACCAGGTTCAGTTTGAGAGCCATAAGGAGTCAGATTACCGGCAGAAGCTCCGGACCCTGGCAGAAGAAAAGGGGCCGGACCATCTCCATGCCATGCTGGCCCAGGTCGACCCGGCTTATGCCAGGGAGATTCATGCTAACAATGTTAAGAGAGTTATCCGGGCCCTGGAGTTTTACCATGAGACCGGCAGACGCCTTTCTGAACATAACAGCAGGGAGAGGGAGAGGGTGTCCCCCTACGACCTCCACTATTTTGTGCTCAACTGTGACAGGGCTCTCCTCTATGACCGGATCAACCAGAGAGTGGACCAGATGATGGCCCTGGGGCTGGAAGGGGAAGCCTGCGGCCTGATCAGGGAGGGCCTGACGGAGGATATGACTTCCATGCAGGGTATCGGTTACCGGGAATTTTTCCCTTACCTCAGGGGAGAGAGGAGCCTGGCCGGGACGGTGGAAGAGATAAAGAAAAACACAAGACATTTTGCCAAGAGACAGCTGACCTGGTTCCGGAGAGAAAAGGATGTCATATGGATGGATAAAGGTACCTGTGAAAATGAGGACCGGCTCCTTGAAAGGATCCTGGACCAGGTCGGGAGATGAACGGTTAAGCAGGTGTAAGGATGTCTCTAAGGCGGACAAGGCCGATGCGGCTACCCCTTCTAGGAGACATTTTCTATTGAGTATTATCTGAGTTTTTTTATAAAGAAAGAAGAGTAGACATGCTGAGAGACCACTATATAAAAATGGGCATATCAGGCCCTGTTTATGATTATTGTATCCAGGCGGAGAAGGAGCTTAAGAACCGTTTTGAAGAGATTGACCGGAGAGCCGAGAGCAACCAGATGAAGGTTCTGGCTGCCATGCAGAAAAACAGGCTCAGTGAAGCCTGCTTCGCACCGACTACCGGCTATGGTTACAATGACCTGGGCCGGGAGACCCTGGAGGCCATTTATGCGGATGTCTTCCATACGGAGGATGCCCTGGTCAGGGCCCAGATTACCTGTGGGACCCATGCCCTGGCCCTGGCACTCATGAGCCAGCTGCGGCCCGGAGATGAACTCCTGTCCCCGGTGGGCAAGCCCTATGATACCCTGGAGGAGGTCATAGGTATCAGGCCTTCGTCGGGATCCCTGGCTGAGTATGGTATCAGCTACAGACAGGTAGACCTGCTGGAGGACGGAAGCTTCGACTGGGAGGGAATCAGGGAGGCCATAGGAGACCGGACCAGGATGGTAACCATCCAGAGGTCCCGGGGATATGCTTCCAGACCGACCCTTTCCGTGGATCAGATCGGCCGGTTGATTGCCTTTGTCAAAGAGATCAAGACGGATATCCTTTGTATGGTGGACAACTGTTACGGTGAGTTTGTGGAGCTCACGGAGCCCTCTGATGTGGGGGCGGACCTGGTGGTAGGGTCCCTGATTAAAAATCCCGGCGGAGGGCTGGCTCCCATAGGAGGTTACCTCTGTGGGACCAGGGAGTGTATTGAGAGGGCTGCGGTCCGGCTGACTTCTCCCGGTCTTGGCAGAGAGGTAGGGGCCAGCCTGGGTGTGACGGCCAGCCTGACCCAGGGCCTTTTCCTGGCGCCGACTGTTGTGGCTGCGGCCTTGAAGGGAGCCATCCTGGCTGCCCGGATTTATGAAAGCCTTGGCTGCAGGGCGCTTCCGGGAGCAGGGGAGGAGAGATACGATATCATCCAGGAGGTG
>CAMOZD010000109.1 GCA_946630645.1 uncultured Lachnospiraceae bacterium | reverse complement strand
GTTACCGAAGACGCCAAAAATACGGTTTACCTTCGTCCTGAGACAGCACAGGGTATCTTTGTCAACTTCAAAAATGTACAGAGAACCTCCAGAAAGAAGGTTCCCTTTGGAATCGGCCAGATCGGCAAGTCCTTCCGTAATGAGATCACACCAGGTAACTTTACCTTCCGTACCAGAGAATTCGAACAGATGGAGCTGGAATTCTTCTGCAAGCCGGATACAGACCTTGAGTGGTTCGCCTACTGGAAAGACTTCTGTGTCAACTGGCTCAGAGAGCTTGGCCTCAAAGACGAGGAGCTGAAGCTGAGAGATCATGACAAGGAAGAGCTGTCCTTCTACTCCAAGGCTACCACCGATATCGAGTTCCTCTTCCCCTTCGGATGGGGTGAGCTCTGGGGTATTGCCGACAGAACTGACTATGACCTGACCTGCCACCAGAATATATCCAAGGTGGATATGTCCTACTTTGATGACGAGGAAAAGAGAAAGTATATACCTTACGTAATCGAGCCTTCCCTGGGTGCGGACCGTGTTACCCTGGCCTTCCTTTGCTCTGCCTATGACGAGGAAGAGCTGCCGGACGGCACTGTGAGAAACGTGATGCATTTCCACCCGGCTCTGGCACCGGTTAAGGTAGGTATCCTGCCTCTTTCCAAAAAGCTCAACGAGCAGGCTGAGAAGATCTACACAGACCTTTCTAAGAAGTTCAATTGTGAGTTCGATGACAGAGGTAATATCGGCAAGAGATACCGCCGTCAGGACGAGATCGGAACTCCTTTCTGTGTCACCTATGATTTTGATTCCCTTGAGGATGGCGCTGTCACTGTTCGTGACCGTGACACCATGGAGCAGGAGAGGGTGAAGATTGAGGATCTCAACCATTATTTTGCAAAGAAACTGCAGTACTAATCCGTCAAATTATACTTTTTGAATAGATATTTCCCCTGAAAATCAATTATTTTCAGGGGATTTTTTTAAATTGATATCTGTGCAAAGAAATAATATGATGATAAAATACTTTTTTAGAGATTAGAGGATCCCTGGAGGTCCCAAGCAGCTTTAGAAGGGTAATGACGGGTATCAGAAAATGCAGGTCTGCATGTTCTTCTATCCCTGATCTGAAAGGACGAGATAAATAATGAAACAGGATATCAGAGAAATCTTTGGAGCAAATGTATTCAGCGACGCAGTGATGAAGGAAAGACTGCCCAAGGCTGCCTATAAAAAAATGAAGGCTACCATCGAATCTGGTGCTGAACTGGATCCGGATGTGGCCGATATTGTGGCCCATGAGATGAAAGAGTGGGCCATTGAGAAAGGGGCAACCCATTTTACCCACTGGTTTCAGCCCTTGACCGGCATTACGGCAGAGAAGCATGATGCTTTTATCGATCCCCAACATGACGGAACCACCCTGCTGCGGTTTTCCGGTAAGGAGCTGATCAAAGGAGAGCCGGATGCCTCCTCCTTCCCTTCAGGCGGACTGAGAGCTACCTTTGAGGCCCGGGGCTACACGGCCTGGGACTGTACCTCTCCGGCCTTCATTAAGGAGACTCCCCATTCAACCATTCTTTGTATCCCTACGGCCTTCTGTTCCTACAAGGGAGAGGCCCTGGATATGAAGACACCTTTGCTTCGTTCCATGCAGGCCATCAGCCTGCAGGTTTTGAGAATCTTAAAGCTGTTTGGCAATAATGAAGTCAAACAGATCATCACCTATGCAGGTCCTGAGCAGGAATATTTCCTGGTCGATAAAGAGACCTTTTTAAAAAGAAAAGACCTGATCTTTACAGGCAGAACCCTTTTTGGAGCCATGCCGCCCAAGGGCCAGGAGATGGATGACCATTATTTTGGTGTTATCCCGGAGCGGGTTCTTGGTTTTATGGATCAGTTTAACAGGGAGCTGTGGAAGCTTGGCATCAGTGCCAAGACCCAGCACAACGAGGTGGCTCCGGCCCAGCACGAGCTGGCTCCCATCTACGACCAGACCAACATAGCCACAGACCATAACCAGCTTGTCATGGAAACTGCCCAGAGGGTGGCTGACCAGATGGGCATGAAGTGTCTGCTCCATGAAAAGCCTTTCTATGGCATCAATGGATCAGGTAAGCATAATAACTGGTCCATGGCCACCGACCTGGGAGAGAATCTCCTGGATCCCGGTGACACCCCCCATGAGAATGTTCAGTTCCTTCTGATTCTGGCGGCCATTATCCGGGCTGTGGATGAGAATGCAGAGCTGCTGCGTCTGTCTGCCTCCACGCCGGGCAATGACCACAGGCTGGGAGGCCATGAAGCCCCACCCTCCATAATATCCATTTTCCTGGGAGAGCAGCTGCAGGATGTGGTGGACCAGTTCCTTGACGCGGGAGAAGCAACCCGCTCCATCGAAGGGGAAGAGTACTATTCCGGTGTCCATTCCCTGCCTACCTTCACCAAGGATGTCACTGACAGAAACCGGACCTCTCCCTTTGCCTTTACCGGCAATAAGTTCGAGTTCCGTATGCCCAGTTCCAGTCAGTCTATCGCTGACCCTAATATTGTGATTAACACTATTGTGGCTGATGTTCTCAGTGATATGGCCGACCAGCTTGAGGAAGCGGAAGACCTGTCCATGGCCATCCATGACATGATCAAAAACACTATGAGAAAGCATTACCGGATTCTCTTCAATGGCAATGGCTATTCCGAAGAGTGGGTCGAGGAAGCTAAAAAGCGGGGACTGCCCAATATTAAATGTATGGTTGATGCCATTCCGGCCCTTGTTTCTGACAAGTCTGTGACTATGTTTGAAAAGCACGGCGTATTTACCAGGGCTGAGCTGGAATCCAGGGCTGAGATCATGTATGAAACCTATGCCAAGACCCTGCACATTGAAGGTCTTACCATGATTGATATGGCTAAGAAGCAGATTCTTCCCGCCTGTCTCAGATACCAGAGTCACCTGGCAGAATCCCTGATTAATATCAAGAAGGCTACACCGGACCTGGATGTGTCAGTGCAGGAATCCCTGATGACAGATATACAGCATAATGTTACAGAGTTCTATGCGGCTATAGGAGACCTGGAGGAGGCTGTTCACCAGGCAGAAAAGATTGAGGATGCCTGCAGCCAGGGACATTTCTACCACGATGTGGTCTCTGCCGCCATGGACAGACTGAGAGCTCCCGCAGACCGCCTGGAAATGCTGGTTTCCAAAAATAACTGGCCGCTTCCCAGCTACGGAGATCTTATTTTTGAAGTATAAGCCGGCTGCCGGCTCTTGTTGTTTATCCGGGAACAACCGGATTATTATGAAAGTATGCCATGGATAATGATGATAAACTTAATGTAAATGAATATTTAGAAGCCCTGGGCAGAAGGGGGATTGTGCCGGGTATGGATTCTATCCGCCGCCTGCTTGAGGAGCTGGGGAATCCCCAAAAGGGCCTGCCCCTGGTCCACATAGCAGGGACCAACGGCAAGGGGTCTGTTTTTGCCTTTCTCGACTCCATTCTAAGGACCGCCGGATACAGGGTTGGAAGATATCTTTCCCCCACAATCCGGGGTTACCGGGAGCGATTCCAGATCAACGGAGTTTTTATTAGTGAGGAGGAACTTGCTGACCTCTACTGCCTCATAAAAAAAGCCGATGACCGGATTCAGGGGAAGGGATTTCCCGGTCCTACTCTTTTTGAGGTAGAGACGGCCCTGGCTTTTCTCTTTTTCGCTGCCCATAAGGTGGATTATGCCCTGGTGGAAACAGGCATGGGAGGAAGAGAGGATGCTACCAATATTATGGACCATCCCCTACTGACGGTCATCACTTCCATCAGTATGGATCACACGGCCTGGCTGGGTGACAGCCTGGAGGAGATTGCTGCCCACAAGGCAGGGATCATCAAGGCTGGCTGCCCCTGCCTTGTGGCTCCTAATCCGCCGGAGGTCATGGATGTGATCCGGAAGAGAGCAGAAGAGCTGGGATCGGACCTCATTGAAGCGGGCCGGCCCCAGATTCTGGAGGAGACCTATGAGGGCAGCCGCTTTATCTGGGAGGGGGCCTGTTTTGACTGTCCCCTGCCTGGCAGCCATCAGACTGAAAATGCCCTTTTGGCCCTGGAGGCAGGGCGGATCCTGCTGGCCGGGGAGACCCCGGCTAAAGACAAGGACAGCCTGTCTGACAAGCCCTGGAACAGGGACAAGGACTGTCTGCCTGGCAAGCCCTGGGATAAAGGCAGCCTGGCCGGGAACAGGCCCGATGAGGACAAACACAGTGGTATCAAAGCCTGGAAGCCCGATGCCGGTCTCATGGCAATCCTGCAAAAGGGGATCCGGGAGACCCGCTGGCCCG
Source organism: uncultured Lachnospiraceae bacterium (assembly GCA_946630645.1). Classification (GTDB taxonomy): domain Bacteria; phylum Bacillota; class Clostridia; order Lachnospirales; family Lachnospiraceae; genus Anaerobutyricum. The sequence continues at coordinate 832 of CAMOZD010000109.1, read as the reverse complement.
GCCGTCTGGAGCTCTTATCTAAAGATCCGCTCTTTTACCGGGACGGGGCTCACAATAAGGATGGAATCCTGAGGCTTAAGGCATTTATTGAAAAACATTTTACAAATAGAAGAATAATATATATAATTGGGGTGTTAAAGGATAAGGACTATGATGAGATGGTGCGCCTTCTTGTGCCCTCCGCCAGTATGTTTTTTGTCTTTCGTCCCAGGAATGCGAGGGGACTTAGCGAGGAGATTCTGGCTGAGACGATCAAGAAAAGAGGGGGTGCCCCCATTGTATGTCCGGGTGTAAACGAAGCTGTCAGAATGGCCAGAGAACACTGTAAAAAGGATGATGTGCTGGTTCTCTGCGGCTCCCTGTCCTTTATGGAAGAGATGGATGAGAATGAATGGAAGAAATAACAACGATATAATCCGGATTAAAGATCTGGAGGTGTTCTGCCACCATGGTCTCCATAAGGAAGAGAATATCCTGGGCCAGAAATTTGTGGTGACTGCCTCCCTTTATACCACTACAAGAAAGGCCGGTCTCAGCGATGAGATGACGGATTCCGTCAGTTACGGTGACGTTTGCAGGCTGATTAAAAAGGAAATGACCAGGCAGAACGACAGCCTCCTTGAGCGGGTGGCTGAAAGAATTGCCCGGGTTATTCTTCTTGCCTACAAAGAGATAGACAAAGTGGAACTGGAAGTAAAGAAGCCCTGGGCTCCGGTTTTGATGCATATGGACCATGCGTCAGTTTTTATTGAAAGAGGCTGGCACAGGGTTTATATCGGCGCGGGCTCCAACCTGGGAGACAGGAGGGCCTGGCTGCAGCTGGCTGTTGACA
>CAMOZD010000108.1 GCA_946630645.1 uncultured Lachnospiraceae bacterium | reverse complement strand
ATGGATGAAAAAGCGACAGGCCGGTCCCTGGACTATAAGAACGGTAATGTGACGGACCAGGCCATGGACCGGCAGCCCGGTCAGCCGGTAAAAAAGGCCAAAAAAGAGGAACCCTACCACCGCCGGGTTGAGAGGAGCATCATTAAGAAGTTCCGCAAGGAGATCTGGAGGAAATTTACCAAAGCCATCAATGACTATGAGCTGATTAAGGATGGGGACAGGATCGCCGTCTGCATCTCAGGAGGCAAGGACTCCATGCTCATGGCCAAGCTTTTCCAGGAGCTGGAGAGGCATGGTAAGAAAAACTTTGAAGTGGTCTTTCTGGTTATGGACCCGGGCTACAATCCGGTCAACCATCAGATGATTATGACCAATGCCAGGAAGCTTCATGTGCCCGTCCAGGTCTTCCACTCAGATATCTTTGAAGTGGTTGACGAGGTTAGCATGGACTCACCCTGCTATCTCTGTGCCAGGATGCGCAGGGGTTATCTTTACAGTAATGCCAGGAAGCTGGGCTGTAATAAGATTGCCCTGGGTCATCATTATGATGACGTAATCGAGACCATTGTTATGGGCATGATGTACGGATCCCAGATCCAGACCATGATGCCCAAGCTTCACAGCACCAATTTTGAGGGCATGGAGCTGATCCGGCCCCTCTACCTCATCAGAGAGAGAGACATCATCCGCTGGAAGGACTACAACGGACTGGAATTTATCCAGTGCGCCTGCCGGATGACCGAGGCCCTTGCCGCGGGACAGAGGGAGGAAAAAATTTCCAAGCGCCAGGAGACCAAAGAACTGCTGGCCATGCTGGAGGACCGGGACCCGGTGATTGTGAAAAATATTTTCCGCAGTGTGGAAAATGTTAATCTGGCCACGGTGATCGCCTACAAGGAGGATGGGGTAAGACATCATTTTCTGGACCATTATGACGACTGATATCCTGACAGGCGGAAGATTATTCTGACGGCTGGTAGGGCTGCCGGGCGGAATGACGATTACCGGGTGAAGATGATTTTGAAATAAAATGAAATCTTTGTCTTTCATAACATTGACAGATAGATTTATAGTTGTTATACTGTAGTGGATTAAAGTCTGTGAACAAAATTAGTACTTTTCCAGTCTGGCAGTCCAGAGAGCCGGGAGGGTGGAAACCGGTGTGGCAGCGGAGAAGGAATGGATTTGGGAGATGCAAGGTGAAAGCAGGAAGACTGCCATTAGCTGACGCCGCGTCCTCGCGTTACAGGGGCAGGATATCGGTCCTTCGGACCCGTATCTGAAAAGGAGAGTGTGAGGCAAGTATTTTGCCCGCTAACCAGGGTGGCACCGCGGAATAAAGAGGAATGATTTCGTCCCTGACTAAAGAGATTTAGTCAGGGACTTTTTTAATTATCAGGTTATTTTTTCGATTAGCTCTGCATTTACCTGTGCATGAAAAATCTTCCCGGAAAGCTTCCCTTGCCCGGACAGGCATTCTGCCAGGTCAAACACAAGGACATGCCGGAAAAAGGACCGCCAGGGCCGGGAGGCCGGCGGCAGGTCAGGCAGGTCCCAGAAAGGAGTTTGGATGAAACGTATCAGAAGAGCTTACACAAAGACGGTCAGTCTCATAGATGAGACGGCGGTCCAGATCTATCAGAGCTTTGTGGGCAGGGACAGAGGCTTTCTGTTAGAAAGCTATGACAGGAATAACGGAAGATATGTCTTCATGGGCAAGGAACCGGAGGAGATGATCCGGTCCTGCAAAAAGGGCCTGCAGGTAAGACGGTCTGACGGAAGCCGCCTGACTATGGAAGGCAATCCCATGGACCTGCTGAAAATCTACTACAGCGATTTCGAAATCCGCCGGGATGATGAACAGCTCTTTTTTACAGGCGGCCTGGTGGGAGCCCTGGCCTATGACTTTGTCAGATACCGGGAAGACCTGCCCGATGACAATCCCGACGAGATTGGTATAGATACCATCCAGCTTATGCTGGTGACGGAATTCCTGGCCATCGACCACCTGGCGGAGACTATGACTGCCGTAGTCATCGAGGAAGACAATGACCAGGGAAGGGCCAGGGGTGAGGCCAGGTGTGCCGGCATGATCCGGGAAGCCTTTGCCAATATGCCTGACAAGCGGCCGGCTGCCATAGAGCCTGACGGGAAGATCATCAGACAGTCGGATGATCTGGAAGCCTACTGTGCCAAAGTCAACAAGATCAAGGATTATATCGTGGAGGGCCATGTCTTTCAGACTGTCCTGTCCCAGCGCTGGACCATAGAGACCGGCCAGGACGGCTTTGCCCTCTACCAGGAGCTGCGCCAGATCAATCCCTCCCAGTATATGTACTATTTTAATTTCGGGGATTTTGAGATCATCGGCAGTTCCCCGGAAATGGTGGTCAAGCACAAGGACAATCTGGTGGAGACCAACCCCATAGCCGGTACCAGGCCCAGGGGCAGAAACCAGGAAGAGGATGAGAGGCTGGCCGCCGAACTTTTGAAGGATCCCAAGGAGCGGGCCGAGCATGTCATGCTGGTGGACCTGGCCAGGAATGATATGGGCAGGATTGCTGAGTTCGGCACGGTCAAGGTGGTGGATTTCATGCATATCCAGAAATACTCCCATGTCATGCATATCGTGACCACGGTGGAGGGCAAAAAGAAGGGACGTTTCCATCCGGTAGACCTGATCTCTTCCTTCCTGCCGGCAGGAACCCTGTCCGGGGCACCCAAAGTCCGGGCCATGGAGATTATCGATGAACTGGAAAACGTCCGGAGAGGCCTTTACGGCGGTGCCGTGGGCTATATTGATTTCAACGGGAATATGGATTTCTGTATCACCATCCGGACCATGATCAAAAAAGGCAACAAGGTTTATATCCAGGCCGGCGCCGGTATTGTCGCCGACAGCGACCCTGTCAGTGAATACCAGGAATGCTGCAACAAGGTCCGGGCCCTGGCCAAGGTGCTGGTAAAGGAGGAAGACTTATGATACTGCTGATCGATAATTATGATTCTTTTACCTACAACCTTTACCAGTATGTGGGTATATTCCAAAAAGAGATAGAGGTAATCCGCAATGATAAGATCAGCCTGGAAGAGATCCGGCAGCTGGATCCGGAGAGGATCATCCTCTCCCCCGGGCCCAAATCTCCCACTGAGGCGGGAATCTGCATGGACCTGGTTCAGGAATTCTACCGGACCAAGCCCATCCTGGGCATCTGCCTGGGTCATCAGAGTATCGGGGCGGCCTTCGGGGCCAGGATTGTCCATGCTAAAAAACTGATGCATGGCAAGCAGTCCACCATCATCCATGGGGGCAGGGGCATCTTTGCCGGTATCCCCTCGCCGATCAAGGTAGCCAGGTACCATTCCCTGGCAGTGGAGGAGGCCAGCCTGCCTGGGGACTTCGAGATCCTTTCCAGGACGGAGGACGGGGAGATTATGGCCATGGCCCACAGGGATTACCCCTTGATTGGGATCCAGTTCCACCCCGAGTCCATTTACACGGAACACGGCAAGAGGATGGTAGAGAATTTCCTGAATATGCAGGGGCCGGACCGTGTCGATCAACAGGATGGTAAAGGTCTCCATGAACTTCTTGAATATGCAGGGGCCGGTCCAGGCCGGAAGAAATGAGGTGACTTTATGATTTTAGATGTGATCGTTGAAGATAAAAAGAAAAGACTGGTTGAGCATAAGAGGAGAGTATCCGAGAGAGAGATGAGGCGGCTGGCAGACCAGGCCGGCCCGGAGGCCCGGGCAGGAAAAACCTTTTACCAGGCCCTGGCAGGGCCGGACCTGGCCATCATCGGTGAGTTCAAGAAGGCCTCTCCCAGCTTGGGCAGCATAGCCCAGACCATGGACCTGACAGACCGGATCGATGATTACAACGCTTCGGTGGATGCCATCTCCTGCCTGACAGAGGAGGATCATTTTCTGGGAAATGTGGATTATTTCCGCCAGATCCGGGCCATATCCCCCCTGCCTATGATCCGCAAGGATTTCATCATAGACCCCTACCAGATCTATGAGGCCCGGGCCGTTGGCGCCGACTGTATCCTCCTGATCGCGGCCATTTTAGATGACGCCCGCCTGGCTGACTACTACCAGCTGGCCCGGGACCTGTCCTTAGATGTGCTCATGGAGACCCATGACCAGGAGGAGATGGAGCGGGTTCTCCGGCTCAAGCCCAGAATCATTGGTGTCAACAACCGGAACCTGAAAGATTTCTCTATTTCCCTGGACAATACGGCCAGGCTCCGGCCCATGGTACCGGAAGGGACGGTCTTTGTATCTGAGAGCGGGGTGACGGAGGATGACCACATCCGCTTCCTGGCTTCCTGCCAGGTGGATGCCCTCCTGATCGGAGGAGCTTTCATGTTTTCCGATCATCCCAGGGATCTGGCTGCCCGCTGGAAGGCCATTTACAAGGAAGAGCAGCAGGGGGACAGTGACCGGAAATCCTCACTGACAGGAGAGGTTGAGTGATGACAGAAATAAAAATATGTGGTATGGTCTGTGAGGAAGATATAGACCTGGTCAATGAAGCAGGTCCCGATTACGTGGGATTTATCTTATATGTAGCAAAGAGTAAGAGGAACCTGTCCATAGAGGAGGCCCGGCGGCTGGCCGGGAGAGTCAGGCCAGGCATCAGCCGGGTAGCCGTGACCATATCCCCTGGCCCGGACCAGATCCGGGAACTGGAGAACGGGGACTGTTTTGATCTCCTGCAGATTCACGGCAGCTTCGGGGAGGACCTTTACCAAATGGTCAGTCTTCCTGTGATCCGGGCATTTAACGTGGATAATCTCCATGAATTTGAGAGACTGAAAGGTAAGGATAAAATTGCGGGCTTTCTTTTTGACAGCAAGGTGCCCGGCAGCGGCCGGACCTTCGACTGGAGCCTTATAAGCAGCCTGGACCGGCAGGGAAAGAAGATCTTTCTGGCCGGCGGTATTGATGAAAATAATGTCCTGGAGGCGATAAGGCAGGTGGGACCCGATGTGATCGACTTAAGCTCTGCCGTAGAGAAGCCGGACAGGATGGTGGGGACGATTCTCCGCTCCGGCGGCAAGGACTCCGGGAAAACAAATCTATTGATAAGGATGGTGCACAATGAAGAATAAACAGTATGGCGAGTATGGCGGCCAGTATGTGGCGGAGTCTCTGAT
>CAMOZD010000107.1 GCA_946630645.1 uncultured Lachnospiraceae bacterium | reverse complement strand
TCAGGGTGGCACAGGGGTTGGTTCCCGGAAGTAAGGTACAGATGACACCGTAGGCAGAATACTCATAGAGAGTCATGCCATGGTCGCCTGTGACAGCCTCTGTGACCAGATCTTCCACACCGGGAGTTCTTCCCACTGCCAGCATCAGTTTTACGATTTTGTCTTTGATATTGCCCATGCCGGTCTCTTCATATTCCATTCTGGCAATAGAAGGCACCAGCTGGACCAGTCTTTTTTTAATTTCCGATATGAGGTCCCGCCTCCGGCTCAGGCTAAAGAGGGAATAGGCCTTGAAAGCCTCCTGGGCAGAAGCTACGATCTCCTGGGCATCCCAGCCCTCCTGCGCTGTCCCGGATGGACCCATATCTGTCCTGTATTTCATATCCATAATAAGCTCCATTCTCATTCAAGCCGGTGAGACTGCCACTTATTCATTGCCAGGAAGAATCTTCTCCACATCACGGTGAGGCCGTGGGATGACATGGGAGGATACGACGGTTCCCACCTTGTCTGCCGCAACGGTTCCGGCATCTACAGATGCCTTGACTGCGCCTACATCTCCACGGACCATAACGGTAACTAAACCGGATCCAATCTTCTCATAGCCAACCAGAATGACATTTGCTGATTTTACCATGGCATCTGCCGCTTCTATGGCACCTACAAGACCCTTGGTCTCGATCATACCCAATGCTTCAGAAATCATAAGCACTCACCTCTCAAAAAATGTATGGGCAGGACAGGGACTGGGGTTCACTTCCCATGGCGCCGAGAAGCTTTCTGCCGATCTCTCTGGCAGAGATTACGGCCTGCTTGACTGCACCGGAGTCACCTGTAATACTCACTGTTACCTCGTTCTGATAGTTGAAGCCTTCACCGGAAGCCGGGGCTGTGTAGCTGACGATATCAATGTCAGCAGCCTTGGCGGCGATATCGGCTACGACGATTCCGATGGCTGCAGGACAACCGCAGACCATACCCCATGCTTTGCCCACCTGGGTTCCAAAGGCTTTCTCCAGACAGTAGCTGGCTCTGGCTGTGTAGTGGAACTCCACATGGCCTGCTTCATTGACATAGATATCACCACTGTATTTTTCCATCCGGTCCAGGGCGATCTCTATACCACGGCGGGCATCTGAGACATCGTCTGCTCCAATGACAATGAGTCCTGCCTGGCCGCCGCCGCTGCCGTCGGTTCCGTTATCACGGATGGGCTCTAAAATCAGTACTTCACTGTTGGTGGATTTTACCGCGTCATCGATGGCCATACTCATAACAGCCAGGCTGTTGGACCGGCAGCCAAGAATACCTAAAGACCGGTAATTACCCAGCTGCATAGGCTCTACCAGAATGGGGTCCACACTGGCGATCACCAGGCCGATGGTATCACCCAGGGCCGTTCCAATAAACTCTGTTACGCCGATATCCCTGATGCCCAGAGGTGGTCCGGGATTATTTTCGACAGCGTTCATTTCCCTGGAAATGCGGTTTGCCATCATTTTAATCATGTTATCATCCATGTTACATCCTCCATTTATCTATCCGCCGATTACGCAGCGGAATCCGTTTTTTTCCACAACTTTCTGGAAAGGCACGGCTTCTGCCGGCTTCATCGACTCAATCTCGTGCCCCATGGGATAGTCTTTGTTTAAAAGCTCGTATTTATTGACGCCCAGCCGGTGATAGGGAAGGACGTGGATGGTGTCCACCCCATTTAAAGTTTTTGCAAAATCGCAGATCTTCTGGAAGTCTTCCACAGTAGCATTCACTGTCGGTATGGTTGGTACCCGGACAGTCAGTTTGCTGAGTTCTGCGATTCGTCTGGCATTGCGGTGAATAATCTCATTGGATACACCGGTCACTTTCTTGTGCATAACCGGGTCCATACTCTTGATATCCATGAGGGCTACGTCAATATAAGGAAATACAGCTTCTATAGCTTCCTCCGACCCAAAGCCTGTCGTCTCAATGGCAGTATGCCAGCCCTGGGCCTTGCAGGCCTTCAATATCTCTGTGGCATATTGCCACTGCATCAGGGGTTCTCCGCCGGATAATGTGATTCCACCCTTGGACTTTCGGTAGATGATGGAATCTTTTTTCAGAATCCTTACCACCTGTTCCACATTCATGGTCTCCCCTTTTAAGACAAGGGCACCGGTGGGACAGACATTGGCACACTCACCACATCCGATGCAGCGGGACCGGTCAATCCGCCCGGGATTTTCCAGACTGGCAGCATGCTGTTCGCATGCTGCCACACATTTTCCACAGCCGATACATTTGTCACGGCTGAAAAGAACAACAGGCTGCCGGGGCTGGGTTTCCGGATTGCAGCACCAGAAGCAGGAAAGAGGACAACCCTTCAAGAAGACGATGGTCCGGATACCGGGTCCGTCATGGACTGAGAATCTCTGGATATCCGTTACGGTTCCTTCTGCTTTATAATTAATAGAAGCCATCAATCATTACCTCCTGTACCGCAAAACTGGCTCGTAAAGGCCGGCATTAAAAATCCTGCTCAGTACGTGCAATGATATTATCCTGCATATCCTTGGCCAGCTTTGTGAAGTTTGCACTGTAGCCGGCAACACGGACTACAAGGTTCTTGTACTGTTCCGGATTCTGCTGTGCCGCGATCAGGGTAGCACGGTCAACTACGTTAAACTGCATCTCCATACCCTTCCGGTCGAAGTAGCCGCGGATCACAGCTGCAAGATTCATGAGACCCTGGTCTCCTGCAAGTGCGGAAGGAAGGTATTTCTGGTTGTAAAGAGTTCCGTTGGATGCCAGAGCGTGGTCCAGTTTGGAAACAGAGTTGGCTGCTGCTGTCGGGCCGTGGACATCTTTGCCGGGACGGGGAGATACACCATCTGCAAGAGGTGTCTCAGCCAGTCTTCCACTGGGCAGAGCTCCTACATCGTATCCATAGATAACGTTGCCGGATACCGGGAACAGGGCTGCCTGGAAGATACCGCCACGTACATTTCTGTACTTGACAAGCTCTTCACAGTAGAGCCTTGCAACCAGGGCTGCATACTTGTCAACTTCATCGATATCGTTACCATAGCTCGGTGTAGCGTCACAGATTCTGTAGATCGCATCATAATCAGCAGCTGTTGCCGGAGCGTAGGACTGGAAGTCAGACATGCTTACGGAACCGGTCTTATTAAGGATAGCCCTGACTACTTCGTAGATTGTCTTCTCCGTCTCATTCTCATAGCTCGGTGCTGCTGCGTTACATGTGGGCTGGTAGGTCGGCTGGTTTTCACCGACAACACGGCCAAAGTTATGGTCTACGGCATCCATGAGTTCACTCATGGTAAATTTCTTGTCGATAAATACGTTCTTCTCGATGGCATAAATAGCATCACCGGTATCTGCTACAGCGATTCCCTGCGGGCCTGTCCAGTTGTAACGTGCACCACCTTCCTGGACTGTCTTACCCTTGGCGATACAGTCACTGATCAAAGCGGACTGGAAGGTGTTCGGTGTCTTCTCTTTAAAAGCATAGTCAACACAGTTCAGGTTGTCTACTAACTGACGTACGAAATACTGGAGCTGGGTCTCGAAAGCGTCCACTACCTGGTCTATGCAGGTAAATGTTCTTACATCGCCTGTCTTCGGTCCAAGCTGGACTCCCTTATCCATACCATTGTGGAGAGTGATCTCCAGAACCTTGGCCAGGTTGAAGAAGGCCGGTGAATGCCATCCATCATAGAAATGAGCGATGGTAGGCTCAACACATCCACTGGGTGAGTAGGTTCTTGCCACTTCCAGAGGAATACCTCTGTTCATCATGGCCTCGATGATTACCTCATCGTTGAAGATGGCCGGCTGGCCAAATCCAAGGCGGACAACCTCGCAAACCCTGTAGAGGAACTCATCGGGAGTCTGGTTGGAGATTCTGACACCATTGGAAGGCTGGGGCATCTGCACATGGGCAGCTGCATTCAGGCAGAGGTAGCTGACATCGTTTGTGATATCATTTCCTCTCTCATCCATACCACTTAAAGCAATCTGCTCAAACATACCGTATCCTGCGAAAGCCTGGGCTGTGATCTTGTCACGGCAGGTTGCGGAATCGTTGAATTTTACATAGAGACAATCAAGCAGTTCCTGAGCAAATTCTTCGGAGATCTCAGTATCCATCTTATAGAAGGGATACATATAACGGTCAAATGGTCCCGGTGAGTAGGAGTAGCCGTTACACTCGATACGGATGATACAATGTACAAACCAGAAGGACTGTACTGCCTCATAGAAGTTGGTTGCTCCATACTGGGGAACACGGCGGCAGTTCTTGGCGATCTGCTTTAATTCTGCCTTACGTACCGGATTAGCCTCAACAGCTGCCATCTCTTCTGCCTTGTCCGCATAACGGTGGGCAAAATTGATTGCTGCGGTATAAGTAATCATGAGAGCCTTGTAGAACTGCTCTTTCTTGATACAATCGGGATCACTTCTGTCAAGCTTGGCCAGCTCAGCCTCGCAGTCCTGGATGACACCCTCATAGCCGCGCTCTAAGATGCGGCCGGAATCTACCTGAGAGTGACCTACACCACCATAGAGGTAGCTGCCGGAATCATAAACACCATGCTCTAAGGCATCCATACACTCCTTGGACATAAGGGAAAGAGCGTACTCACTGTTTGTTCTGCCTTTCCAGTAAGGAGCCAGAGACCGGATGATCTCCTTGGATTCTTCACTTAAGTAATAAGGATCTGCAGGTCTGGTGGAGATGGTATCCAGCTCGTCTAAGAGCCACTCTAAAGACAGCTCTACATGAATCTCGGATGAACGGGGATGCTCTGTAACAGAACCAACGATCAGCTCGTCATCACGGATGGTTACATGCATATTGTTCAGAAGCTTCTCCATAGCCTTTGCACGGCGCATAACCGGGCTGAGATCCTCGCTCTCCTGGTAAGCTTTGGTCATCAGGACCATACGCTCTACTTCAAGAACCGGTGTAGCATCATAAATAGCCTGCTTAAGACGCTGCACTCTGGCGGTTGGTTTTGTAAACCCCTTGGCAATCATAGAAGTTTGGTTATACATAATTAACTCCTCCTTATAAATTATTGGTTAAAATACTTTCATATTCAGTTTATCGGAGAAGCCCTTTATTTACATTTAGATTACGTTTTGCTTTTGGGTAAAATTGAAGAAAGAAAAAATAAAAAATTAGCTTTGAAATTAAAAAAGAACCCTGGTTTTAAGGGGAATTAATAGATTTTTTGTAATTTTTACTGGAATTTACTGAATTAGAAAAGAATAAGACTTGAG
>CAMOZD010000106.1 GCA_946630645.1 uncultured Lachnospiraceae bacterium | reverse complement strand
CGCCTTATGAGTACTATGACGGAAGCGAGATCGTTGGAATTGACGCTGAGATCGCCAAGGCAGTTGCTGACAAGCTGGGCTTAGAGCTGCAGATCCAGGATATGGAGTTTGATTCTATCATCACTGCCGTACAGACAGGTAAGGCAGATATCGGTCTGGCCGGTATGACAGTGACAGAGGAAAGAAAGCAGTCTGTTAACTTTACTGACACCTATGCAGAAGGAATCCAGTCCATCATCGTTAAGGAAGGCTCTGATATCAAATCTGCCGACGACCTCAAGGGAAAGAAGATCGGTGTTCAGCTTTCCACCACCGGTGACATCTATGCTACCGATGACTATGGCAAAGAGAACGTAGAAGAGTACAACAAGGGTAACGATGCTGTTCAGGCTCTGGTTACCGGCAAGGTTGACGCGGTAATCATTGACAACCAGCCTGCCATTTCCTATGTTGCTTCCAACGAAGGCCTGGTTATTCTTGATACAGAGTATGTAAAGGAAGAATATGCAGGATGTATTTCCAAGGAAAACGAGGAACTGCTTGAGGCAATCAACGGCGCTCTTACTGAACTTAAGGAAGATGGAACCATCCAGGCTATCCTTGATAAATATATCGTGAGTGAATAAGTTCTGCAGAAGCCGGCCGGCTCTGGAGACCCGGACCAGCCGCAGGCAGGCGGCCGGGGATCAGATTAAGAAGAATATTATGGCAGAGAGGCTGTAGTCTTTACAGCCTCTTTTTGCTGAATTCCGCTGCTGACTGCAATCCGGAAAGCAAATGGTGGTCAGCATGGTTATGAGCCTGCAGGAACAATAGAAAGGGAGATTATATGAGTGAATGGTTTTCTGAATTACATGCCAAATTCATACTTGATTTCGTAGAGAAACAGAGATGGATGTATATCGTAGATGGTTTAAAAATCACTCTGCTTGTGACGCTTCTGTCTCTGATTCTGGGTCTGGCCATCGGTGCCCTGATCGCTGTCATCAGGACCACCCATGACCAGCTGAGAGAAGAAAATGTCGGAGGAATCGGCAAGAAGCTGCTGGGAGTGGCTGACGGAATCTGCCGGCTCTATCTGACCATCATCCGGGGAACACCTACCCTGGTACAGCTGCTTTTAATGTTCTTTGTATTTTTATCCACCTGCAACAGTAAGGTAACAGTAGCCGTCATCACTTTCGGTATCAACTCAGGAGCCTATGTAGCAGAGATCTTCCGGTCAGGTATCATGGCCGTGGACGCTGGACAGATGGAGGCCGGAAGGTCTCTGGGTCTTGGCTATGTGGATACCATGATTCAGATCATCATGCCCCAGGCCATAAAAAACTGTCTTCCGGCCCTGGTAAATGAAATGATTACTCTTTTGAAAGAGACATCCATCTGTGGTTATATCGGTCTCAATGAGCTGACCCGTGGCGGAGACATCATCCGTGGAGTTACCTTTGACGCCCTGCTTCCCCTGATGGTAGTAGCGATGATCTATCTGGTATTAGTCATGTTCTTTACCTGGGTTATGGGTAAGATTGAGAGGAGGCTGAGAGAGAGTGATATACGTTAATCATCTTTATAAATCCTTTGGAGACCATGAGGTTCTCCATGATATTACTGAGCATATTGAGCCGGGAGAAAAGGTAGTAATCATCGGACCTTCAGGATCAGGTAAATCTACCTTCCTGCGCTGTTTAAACCTGCTGGAGCACCCCACCAAGGGTCAGGTCATCTTTGACGGGATCGACCTTACTGATCCCAAAACTGATATCAATAAGGTCCGTCAGCATATGGGCATGGTATTCCAGCATTTTAACCTCTTTCCCCATAAAACCATCATGGACAATATCACCCTTGCCCCGGTAAGGTTAAAATTGATGAAACCGGAGGAAGCCAGGGAGGAGGCCCTGAAACTGCTGCGCCGTGTCAACCTGGAAGAAAAGGCAGACGCCTATCCGGGCCAGCTGTCCGGCGGTCAGAAGCAGAGAATCGCCATAGTGCGGTCCCTGGCTATGAAGCCTAAAATGATGCTTTTCGATGAACCTACCAGTGCCCTTGACCCGGAGATGGTAGGTGAGGTTCTGGAGTTTATGAAGCAGCTGGCTGAAGAAGGTATGACCATGGCTGTGGTCACCCATGAGATGGGCTTTGCCAGAGAGGTAGGTACCAGACTCTTTTTCATGGATGAGGGCAGGATCCTGGAACAAGGACATCCGAAAGAGGTTTTCGACGATCCCAAGGAAGACCGAACCAGGGAATTCTTATCAAAAGTTTTGTAAGGGATTTATTTGTGTTTTAACCCTTTGTGAAATATTTGTAACCTCTCCTTGTTATTTTGAGGTAAAACAAGTCAAATTGTTGCCATTACTATCAATATGACGAAATTTCCCCCTAAGCTTGTCTGTAAAGACGATGTTATGCTAAAATAGGAAACACAGCGAAGTTTCTGTACTGTCGAATTTGTTTTCGGAATCAGAAGTAACAGGTCATTTCAGACCGGGAAGGTATTATGTCAAAGAAGTTGTTTACTAAAAGAACATTGGTCACAATGTTTTGCAGAGACATTTTCGCTGAACATATTTTATAGTACCGAAGGAGGAGAAAGAGCATGTTAAAGAAGATGAGCAAGGGCTTATTGACGCTTGCAGTTATTTTTGTGATGGCAGCAGGTGTTTATGCCCTCGACAGTAATGTACCCGCACAGACAAGTGCCGCAACCTATGAGGTGAAGGATTTACAGCTTTATGTAGATAACCAGATCTCCAATTACTCAGGTTGGGTTAAGATTGGCAGCAAGATTTATAATTTTACAAACGGCCTTGCTGCAACAGGTTACAAGTACGCAAAAAGTTACGGTGGTGGCAATTACGTTTATAAGTACTATTTCAATGAAGATGGAACTTTGAATACCAATCTTTTTGCTGACGATTACGCCGGTAATATACAGAAGAAGATGAGGATTGAGGTTAATCTTACTACTCATACAGTTACCTTCCTTGCATGGGATGACGTAACGAATACTTACAGAATTCCTCTGAAGGCTTGTATCTGCGCTACATCCAGAAAGAAGAACGGAACACCTGTTGGTAATTACCGTCTGGAGAAGACATCTGCCAAGAGATGGTATCCTTATACAAAGGGAAGTGCAGTTTACTGGTATCAGTATGCCGTACATATTAAAGGCTCACCTGTTCTTTTCCATTCCTGCAGGTATTCCAGAAAGAGCACCAAAAAGCTTGTAACCGGCCTTTACAATAAGCTGGGCGGAAACATTACCACACATTGTATCAGAATGCAGGCTGTTAATGCCAAGCTGATCTATGACATTTCCACAAAGACCTATAAGAAGGCACGTGTTAAAGTTAAGATCTACAGATCCAATGTACCGGGAGCTTTAGGTAAAGTTAATCTTAAGGATACTACTGGAAAGATCAAGACAAAGTACGATCCTACAGATCCAAAGTACAACAAGGATTCATACAAAGTTTATAACAACTAGTATTTCCAGGGTTACATTGAACTGTAATATAGTATAACTTTATATTATTACAAAGAGTGACAGAGATCTTCGCCGGCTTTGGCTGGCGGAGATTTTTTTCAATATGGCAGTTGCTATGGCAGTCTTCAATCTGGGATTTAACTTTTGGAGTCACTTTGTCTGCCATTAGTTAAGGAGGGCTGGGGCAGGAGAGGTTATGAAATGGATACGATAAAGAATATAATGATCAGTGCCTGCCCACTCCCCGCTATCCTTCTGAAATAAGGGAAGGAAGACTGATAAATGACCATGGACAGGCTGTGACCGATTCATTTAAGAAGGGGGCCCGTGAGGCATTGAAGTTGTGTAGGATCTACCATGCCCAATATGCCGTTTTAAAAGAGAAGAGTCCTTCCTGCGGCAATGGGAAGATTTATGACGGAAGTTTCTCCGGCAGGCTGGTGGAGGGACGAGGTGTCACTGCAGACTTACTGATCAGACAGGGGATAGAGGTCTTTGGTGAATCGGACCTTGACCGCCTGTTTCTGACCCTTAAGGAAGGCAAAGAATGAAATGAGATATAAAAGGGGCATTATGGAGAAAACAATCTATGAAAAAATGGATGAGTATTTTAAGAAACATGAGAAAGCAGGTATGTGTCTGAAAGGAATCAATATTCTTTCCACCCTGCCTGCCTTTGTCATGTATCCTTTGTTGATAGGCTGGCTCTTTTTAAAAAAGGACCGGAGACTGGCCGCTTATATCACGATACCAGGTGCTGGTTTTCTCCTGGTCTCTCTTTTCAGGAGGCTGGTTAACAGACCGAGACCCTATGAGGTCTTTGGTAAGCCTGCTGTAATAAAAAAGGAGAAAAAGGGAAGATCATTTCCCAGCCGGCATGTCTTCAGCAGCTTTCTGATTTCCATGCTCTGGTTGTCTTTAGTGCCCTTAGCAGGTCTTTTGCTGCTGTTTGTAAGCTTTGTTCTGGCTATCGTCAGGGTTATAGGAGGAGTCCATTATATCTCAGATGTCCTGGCTGGAGCCCTTGCCGGAATTGGAGTCGGACTGTTAACCGTCAGAAGTAAATAAATTTAGGCCTTTAAACTTTAATGTGTTAAATTTTTTAGTTTACTAGCAGGCTAAAAAGTGATATGATACCTATGTGTTATCGCACAAATGTATTTGCATTTATAGGAGAGGGACAAAGAATTTTTTTTACTCCGGGTCCGGTTGAGGGCTTTGGATGAAGCGGCCTTTTCGGGGGAGGATGAAGGATATGGGAAGGAATATTTCCAAAAAGAGGAATGAATCGATGTATAAGGCGATACTTGAGATTCAGACCCTGGAGGAATGTCTCGATTTTTTTGAAGACTTATGTGCCATGACAGAGCTCCGGTCCATGGAGCAGCGATTTGAAGTTGCGACTATGCTGAAGCAGGAGAAGGTCTACACAGAGATTATGAAGAGTACTAATGCCAGTTCCGCAACCATCAGCAGGGTAAATCGTATGCTGAATTCGGGGACAGGCTGCCTGTCCGATATGATCGACAGGATGAAGGACAGAGATATTGATAAGGCAGACAAGAGATAGGTTTTGAAGACGTGTTATAGCTGTTGTTGACAAATTATGTATTTTTTGAAACGGCTGTGTTTGACAGCCGTTCAAATTTTTATTTTAAGCCGGCTGTCTTCAGTGGAAATTTAGGCGGACTGCTGTTTATAATATTTTTTATCTGCAGGATTTGATAGAAATGCTTGCAGGATTGCTACAGACATCTGCCGGAGCCTTTGGGTGATACTCCGGATAGAGATAAATATGTAATTTAGAAAGGAT
>CAMOZD010000105.1 GCA_946630645.1 uncultured Lachnospiraceae bacterium | reverse complement strand
ACTGCTATATGTACCGGAGGGATGAAGCCGTGGGCCGGGATCCCTCTGTGGTAAAGAAGACCCAGAGCTTCCGGCTGCCGGTGACCAGGCTGAGAGCCGGTCAGTATAAGGGCAGTTATAAGATCCCCTCCGGTTCTCTGTTTTATACCTGCTTTTCCTCTGATTTTTTCCACCAGGACGCTGATGCCTGGCGGGAGGATGCCTGGGATATGATGAGGGACCGGTCTGACTGCAGCTTCTTTATGATTACCAAGAGACCGGAACGAATAAATAGCCACCTGCCCTATGACTGGGAAGATGGCTGGGATCATGTACATATTGCTGTAACCTGTGAGACCCAGTGGGCGGTGGACCTGCGGCTGCCGGTCTATCTTCCCCTGCCCCTTAAACACCACTCTGTCATGGTGGAGCCCATGCTGTCCGCGGTTGATCTGGAACCTTATTTCCAGGCTTGGCCGGACCGGATCAGTTCAGTTTCTGTGGGCGGTGAATCCGGCCCCCAGGCGAGGCCCTGTGACTATGACTGGGTCCTGGACCTCCACCGCCAGTGCCTGGACTATGGAGTCGCCTTCTCCTACCACCAGACCGGAGCCAAACTGATTAAAGATGGGAAGACCTACAACATCCCCAGACGATACCAGCATGAACAGGCTGCCAAGGCAGGCCTGGACTATAGTGGACTATAGGAGATACTGTATTATAATCCATCTTGTCTTTTAATCCATACTGCAATATTATTCCCCCTGCACAGGACGTTAATCCGGACAGGGGGTAATCTGTGAATTAGATATAAAAATGAAATAGCAGCTATAGCTGTACCGTCTTGCAGTTTACAGTATTGACTACTGTGTCTTCTCTTCAAAATAATTCTGCCGGCCAAATCCCAATCAGGGAATCTCAACTTCTGAACCGGTGTAGAGATAGCGTAGATGAAAAGCTGCTGCCGGATCTTTGATGTCAGAATAGGCGATGGTAACTCCGTATTGTTCCGACACATCAAGGCCTTTATCACCAAAACCGTAAGTATAATGAAAATGGGGATGGCCATCCTCAATCAGACGGCCTTTCCTTTCTTTGACCCATTTTTCCTCCTGCATCAGATAAGCCATTTGGGCGATGCGTTTTATCACACTTCCAGCAGGAAGCTCCCCTGTCTTTTTACGGCTTCCCCGGCCTTTACTGTACTGGTCACTCCACTGGCCATCCCTGTATACTGCTGTGCTGGCCTCAAGAGTTTTTCCTTTTTTTGTAATCAAATACCAGTAAGTATTGTCCTTGCCGCCTATGATATGGTCCACGTCGTCCCTGTAAGCCTGATAATATTCAAAACCATGCTCCCTTTCTACCAACTCCATAAATCGTTTCTCTGACATGATTTCACTCCTTCCCTAGCTGACGCAGGGTCCCCCTGCCATGATCATTCTGTTGGTTTTATCCCATGTTTCAAACAGATTATAACAAACTGCAAAAGAAGCCCTTAAACCTTTTCCATCTGAGCTGCAGTTACTTTTTCAGCTGAGCTGCAGCTACTTTTTCAGCTGAGCCGCAGCTACCGCAGTGACGATTATTATCGCTCCGACGATCTCACGGGACGAGGGAATCTCCCCCAACAGCAGTATGGCAAAAACAATCCCGTATACCGTCTCCAAAGAAGAACATATGCCGGCCAGCCAGGCAGGAATATCCTTCAGACTGGAAATAAAAAGGGTGTGGGCGATGGCGGTAGTGACGACTCCTAAAAATAGGATCAGACATAAATCAGACCTGGACAAGTCAATTTCTGTCCTCAACACAAAGGGCAGTAAAACAAGTGCTGCCACAGTCTGTTCATAAAAGGCGGTCAGACTGCCACTATATCTGTCTGTAAAGGCTTTATTCATAAGGGTAAGCACGGCATAGGCCAGTGCCGAAACCATCCCCACAAAAATCCCGGCAGACATATTATTTTCCAGAGAAAACTCAGGGATGGTGACCAGAACTCCCAGCAGGATCATCAGAGCAATGATGATATTTTCTGCCTTCAGTTTCTGGTGAAAAACCATTGGTTCAAGAAAAGTTACAAAGAGGGGAAAGGAGGAAAATGTAATGGTCCCGATGGCCACTGTGGAAAGTTGTATAGATTCAAGAAAAGCCCACCAATGCAGGGCCAGAACCCCTCCGGCACAGATCATGAGGCCTAAATCCCTGCGGCTGTTCAGCCTGAAAGACTGCCTTCTGACCAGCAGGAAAATGCCCAGGGCCAGGGATGAAAAAAAGACTCTCCCGAAAGTAATCACCAGGGCCGGCTGATGAATCCAGCGGGCAAAAAGGCCGGCCAGACCAAACAGAACCACAGCGATATTCACTGAAATCAGTGCACTCTTTTTCAAGAATTCCGGCTCCCTTGAGCTCCCTTTCTCCAAAGATTTTTTCACCACAAGTCTCCCTTTTCCCAAAGATCCGATCAGGTCACACTCATTTTCTCTGGAAATATTTTCCGTCAAAACTTATCTTTACGTAAAAAATGCCAGGTCATCTTATGTTCGTCCATGGATTCCACCTTCTCCAGTCACCCGGTCTTCAACGATCCCCCGGCTCCATCTCACTGACGATGGCTGAGCCGATAATCATGACAGCCCCAATCATACTGGGGATGCTCAGTCTTTCCTTTAGAAGAAGGGCGGAGAAAAAGAGAGCGGAAACCGGATCGATATAGCTTAGCAGGGCGATGGACTGGACCCTCAGGCCGTCCATGCTGCCAAAATACATAACATAGGCGATGCCCGTATGGACGATGCCCACCACCAACAGGAGCAGGACAGAGGTCACCGTAAAGCCCTCGCTGCTGAAGCCCCCTGTCAGGGCCAGATAGGGTATCATAACGATTCCCGCCGAAAGCAGCTGGATGGTCGTCTTCTGGTAGGCCTCTATACCCTGGATCTTATTGTTCATGATGACCACGGAGGCATAAAAGACTGCAGCTCCCAGACCCAGCAGGATGCCCCTCAGGTCTCCTCCCCGGGTCCCTCCCTCAGCGGTTACGCCGGATACCAGGACCATGCCGATGATAGCTATGGTGGCACAAAGGGCCTTTTTCCTGGTCAGAGCCTCCCTGAAAATGATGGGTGATAGAAGGATAACTATGGTTGGCTGCATATAGTAACAAAGGGTGGCAACGGATACTGTCGTATAGTTATATGCCTCAAAAAGGAGAATCCAGTTAATCCCCATGAGAGCCCCTGTGACCACCAGGCCTATGAAGGCAGAAACCGGAAGCTTCTGACCGGCATCCTTCTTTTTTAGTTTCATAAAGGCCAGAAGAAAGAGGCCTCCCATGATGCCCCTGGAAAATGCCAGAAAGGCCGAGGGCAGTGGTATGTATCTTCTGAAGATGCCTATGGTTCCAAATATAAGCATGGAAGTAATAAACATCAGGGTTGACTTGCGGTCATTTACTTTTTCAGGCATATTTTCTCTCCGTGGGCTCTCCCTTGCCGGGGCCCTGTTTATCATTCTTATTATTGCAAGCAGTCTTGTCAGCGGTAGTCGCAGTATTCCCAGTGGTCATTGATAACCCCGATTCCCTGCAGGTAGGAATAGATGATGATGGGACCTACGAATTTAAATCCCCTCTTCTTCAGGTCCTTGCTGACCTTTTCTGACAGCTCATCTTTAGCCGGCATGTCCTGGATATCCTTCAGGTGGTGGTCTATGACCTGACCCCCGGTAAAGCTCCAGATATAGGCATCGAAGCTGCCAAACTCTTCCTGGACCTTGAGAAAGGCCCGGGCATTACTGATGGCTGACCTGATCTTATTCCGGTTGCGGATGATGCCCTTATCCTGCATTAACTCTTCCACTTTGGCCTCATCATAAGCAGCCACAAGCCGGGGATCAAAACCGTCAAAGGCCTTTCTGAAATTCTCCTCCTTGTTAAGGATCAGGTTCCAGCTCACCCCTGCCTGCATACCCTCCAGGACCAGCATGGCATATAATTCCTGGTCATCATGTAAAGGCTTACACCAACGGGTATCATGGTAAAGGAGGAACTTTTCCGAAAGCTGGTACTGGGTCGATCCTAAGCTGAAATTACATCTTTTTTTCTCCAAAATCCCACCTCACAAATTCTTATAAAACATATTAAAAACGAATTAAAAGGAATCATCACTAATCAGATTCTAACCAAATTCTATTTAAAACCTGACTAAGACATGATTAAAACCTAATAGAAAGCTGATTAAAACCTGATTAAGACCTATTAGAAACCTGATAGAAAGCTGATTAAAACTTATCTAGAAGATTATGACGGAGGGCATAGGACATTTTTTTACTGATATATTTTCTCTCCTGACTGGTCAGGGTTATCTTACCAGTCAAGTCCGTCTCTTTTTTCTTAGCTTTATGTTTCTTGTCCATTCCAGTTTCTCATTCACTTTCCTGAAGGTAGATGGCCGATTCATAAGGCTTTAAGCTTCCTGTCTCGCTCTTGTTACCCAGGGAGGACAGGAGAAGCTTACAGCCATCCAGCACGGCAGGATCATAACTGGCCTCCTTGTCAGAAAGGTTCACCAGGATGACCGCCTTGTCTTTGCCATTATCCCTGCTAAAAGCATAGATCTGCTCATCTTCCGGGAAAATCTCCTCATAGGATCCGTCAATCAAAACCTGATGGTTCTTTTTCAGGTCAGCCAGAGTACGGTACCAGGTAAGTACGGAATCCTGGGCCTCACTTTCTATCTCCACATTACAGGTCTTGTAATTATCAGCCAGGGCCAGCCAGGGCTTACCGGTGGTGAAGCCTGCATTGGCACCTCCACTCCACTGCATGGGGGTCCTGGCATTATCCCGGGCAAAAAGGTGGACGGCATCCATGCATTCTTCCTCCGGGTAACCCTGCTCTATGCAGAAGTCATAATGGTTCTTGGTGGAGATATCATTATAATCATCGATGGAGGGCCAGTTGACATTGCGCATGCCCAGCTCCTCTCCCTGGTAGATGAAGGGGGTTCCCCTGAGGGTAAACAGAACCGTACCCAGGGCCTTGCCACCCATCTTCTCATCACTGCAGCCGGGCAGATAATGGTCTATGGACCGGCTTATGTCATGGTTTTCAAAGAAAACGGGACACCAGCCCTGGTCGCAGGTATTCTCCTGGGTATCGGAAAGACATTTCTTCAGGTCAGTCAGCTTCCAGTCCCTGGTTTCACACCAGTTGGATTCGTCGATCAAATCGATATTGACATGGCTGAATTCAAATACCATATCAAAAACACCGTCATCTCCGACCCAGTCGGAGAGCTCAGAAGCCTCCACGCCATTGGCTTCCCC
>CAMOZD010000104.1 GCA_946630645.1 uncultured Lachnospiraceae bacterium | reverse complement strand
TCATCGGCCATCTTTGCCGTGATCCACTCCATCAGGTCTCTCACCTGGCCCGGCAGAGCCACGATCAGGTTCCTGGTATTATAATAAATCTGTGGAACGACAAGGTAAAATAACATAAAAAGGATAATCAGAAACAGAAGTATGGCCGTGGCCACTCCGGCAATTTTGATATACTTCTTCTTTCTTTTCTCCGTCTTGAAATAATGGCCGAAATACTTGAGGTAAATCCCCTCAAAATAATCGTCGACCGGATTCAGCAGATAGGCAATGACAGCCCCCACAATCACAGGCATGAGGATCCTGACTATCTTTTGAATAATGGCAAATATTACATCAATCTTGTAAATGAAAAAGAAAAAAAGCACAGCCAGACTGATGACAATCAGCTCTGTCATCCCCCGGAAAAAAGCATCCCTAAAGGATATATGGTCCTTTTTTTCTGACTTCTGTTTTTCTTTCATGGTTAATGTCTGTTCCTCCAAAACTGAATATCAGATACATTATACTACTTTTCCATTCTTTCTAACAACAACAAATCAAGAAATATTTTCAAAAAGAAAATATACTTACCTTTTACATACAGCAAGAATCGATCCCAAACATTTCCCCTCACTATTTTCAGTAAATCCTCCGCCTTGACATGGGTGTTTTTACTAATTATACTCAAATACAGAATAAAAAAACTACCGCCCCGGCGGATCCGGCCCTATGACAGATGAACAAGGAGGCCTTTTATGAAATGTCCAAAATGTCACACCGAAAACCCTGACCAGGCATCCGTCTGCAAGAACTGCGGCAGCCCCCTGACCGACGCAGCTTACAAACCTCTCGACAGCGGCTCAGCCGGGAAACCCCGCAAAAAGAGATGGCCCCTGGTCATCATGATTCTTCTTATATTACTGGCCTGCGGATCTCTTCTGGGTTACCGTTATTATATCGACAGAGTTGAAAAGGAGTGTCTCACCTTCACCAGGGAACTCTTTAAAGGCCTTAAGGCCATGGACCTGTCCAATATTGAAGAGAAGTACCATCCTGAACAGATGCCTGTGGACCCGGACCTGAAAAAGGTAATCAGGGACAAGATCAAGGAAGTCTTTGAGAACAGCGCCTTCTCCTCCCTGGTGGATTTTGATTCCCTCGACATCGACTATGACCCGCTCTTCGATGAACTGGTCTCCGATGCCAGCTATGAGATCATAAGCTCAGAGACCAAGTGGAACCAGTGCACCGTCAGGGTCACCAGTTCCAACGCGGATTTCTCCAAGCTTCCCCAGCTGATCGTTGACCAGGCTAAAAAAGATATCGCCGACCTCTATGACCCGGATAATCTGGCGGGAATCCTTTCCGGACTCTTTAATAAATACCTGGGCTCCGGCGACCAAAGTGATGGGGCCAACCAGGACAACAGCTCCCAGGACAGCGGCTCCAAGAGCAGTGATTCCCAGGATAAAGGCTCCCAGGACAGCGGTTCCAAAAGCAGTGATTCCCAGGACGGCAGCCAGTCCTCATCGAACCTGGTCTCAGACTTCACAAAAATGCTTATAGACTGGTACAGGCAGGTGAAGGATGATGCCCCCCGGAAGACAACAACCGCGGACATCGTCTTTAAGTTCAAGGATGGGAAGTGGACCATAGACTCCTTCGACCAGGAGCTGATCTACAGTTTTTACGGCGTGCCATCCGACATTCTGCAGCAGGACCAGGAACCGGCGGCAAAGTAATGCAGCTGCCGGAATATTATCATATACTAACAAAAATATCCTCTGCCAGGCAATTCACCGGCAGAGGATAATTTTCTCATATTATTAAATTTTTCCCAAATTCATTTTCCGGAATCTTATTTTTTGCTGTCCCAGTAGAGCTTTAAGATCTCATTAAGCTTTGTCCACTCGGCATATCTCCTGTCGTAAACCGGGAAGGTGGTCACATCCGGCATAACCGGAGGCAGGGTCTTCACCGCCTTTTCAAAGGCTTCCTCATAGCTGCCGTACACGCCGGCACCGATTCCTGCCGCTATGGCCGAACCAAGGGCACCGGTCTCCTCACAGTCAACACCCACGATGGGAACCTGGAGCACATTGGCAAAGATCTGGTTCCAGACTTTACTCCTGGCCGTTCCACCGGTAAGCCGGATCTCCTTTAAGGGCAGACCGGCATTTTTCAGGAAGTCCACATGGTACTTGTGGATGTAGGCACAACCTTCAGCCACAGCATAGCAAAGATCAGCATATGTGGTACCCTGGTCTATATTCATAAAGTTAGCTTTGGCATTCACATGGATACTGGGCTGGGCCACGAAGGGACTGAATATCACCTTGGCTTTTTCCGGCTTGACGCTGGCGATATACTCGTCGAGGACAGTGAAGAAGGACACATCTCTTTTCTCTGCCTCAATCCTGGCCTTGTCGGCCAGATTCTGGCTGAACCACTCATAGTTGGAGCCTGATGCTCCTGTGTAGGAGCAGTTCAGGTACTGGCCCTTAAAAAGATAGGGCATGTTGGAAGAAGCATTGGGGATGATCCGGTCAGAATGGGTCTCATTGATACACCAGGACCCTGCCACTGCCGTGTAAACCTCATCACCGGTAGCTCCCGAGCCCACCAGGCAGGCCAGAATATCCATCATACCGGCCACAACCGGTGTTCCCTCTGCCAGTCCTGTCAGCTCAGCCACCTCCGGGGTAACCCGGCCGATAATCTCTGTCGGAGTACTGGCCAGCTTAGGCATGGCATCTTTCAGCTCCTCAATCCCGTAAAGTTTAAAAAGTTCATCGGAATAATCCATGGTCTCTAAATCAAACATGAAGGACCCGCCGAAACAGTTGAGGTCTGTGGCCAGCTCGCCGGTCAGCTTGAACATGATATAATCCTTGAACATCATGACGCCGCCGATCTTATCATAAGTAGTCCGCTCATGTTCCTTGTACCAGCGCAGGATGGGTCCCGGCTCTCCGGCAAAGAGGGTGCCCTTGACGATATCATTGATCTTATCGTAGGTTCCCTCCTCCTGGTACATGGCTATGATGTCATTGGCCCGGTAATCCTGGGAGAAGCAGCCGGGAGCAATCGTCTCCCCGTTCTTTCCTACAAACACGAGGCCATTGCCAAAGGAAGTGACACCGATTCCCTTGATGGCGGAAGCCGGTATGTCTGAATTCACAACCGCCTCTCTGATACAGCGGATGATCAGCTTCCAGAGCTCATCCACATCGAATTCTTCAAAGCCTTCCCCCCGGCGCTCGAAGCGCATGCTTGGTGTGGCTGCCGAAGAAATGATATTACCATACTCATCAAAAATAACCACCTTGCTGGACGTATTTCCCGCATCAATACCAATTAAGTAATTCTTCATTTATGTAACCCACCTTTCCATCACTGCTGCCCCCCCCGGCAGCATGAATAATAACAAGGTCCCTCCGGAACCCATTTACTCTTTGTTTCCTGTCTTTAAGGCTGCATTTTTTACTTTTGGATATATTATAACATATTGCTGTGCAATATTTTTATTGTTCCAATCAGTATTTTATCATTTTTCCATGTTCCGGTCAGGATATAAGCTTCTCTTATCTCATCAGCATACCTCCGGTGGCGTCGATGGTGATTCCCGTCAGATAGTCCGCCTTATTGGAGGCAAGAAATACCGCAGCATAGGCCACCTCCTCAGGCTTAGCCACCCGGCCAATGGGAATCCGGCTGTTGTAATAGTCCTTTTTGGCTGTCAGAGCCGCCTCGGTCATGGGTGTCTCCATCATACCCGGAGCCACCCCGTTGACATTGATTCCGTAGGAAGCTACTTCCCTTGCCAGGGAAACCATGAAGGTTACCAGACCGGCCTTGGAAGCCGCATAGTGGGCGTGGCCTGTGGTAGAACCATGGAAGGCCGCCTGGGACACGATCTGGATGATCTTGCCCTTGCGGTCCTGGCCAATCAGATGATTGACCATCCTCCTGCTCAAAATATAAGGGACCTCCAGATTCAGATAGATGGTATCCTCAAAAGCCTTCTCCTCCATATCCTTCACATAGGCCGTAGGCCAGATCCCTGCGTTATTTACCAGGATATCCAGAGACCCAAGGGCATCGACAGCCTGGTCGAAAAGCTGGTCCGCAGCCCCTCTGGCCATCAGGTCAGCCCGGATGCCGGCAGCCCGGACCTGGCAGCTGTCCCGGATCTCTTCAGCCAGCTTCACGGCTTCCTGCTCATTGCGGCCGGAAACGATTACATTGGCCCCCTCCTCTGCCATGATCCGGGCGATGGCCTTGCCCAGACCCTTGGTGGAACCGGTGATCAAAACATTTTTTCCTTTTAATCCATAATCCATAGACTTCCATTCCTTTCCGCGTACCGTTTTTTTCTGCAGAAAACGGCCGCATATGAAAAAGCCTGCCAAAGGAGCTGTAAGAATCATACAGCTCCAAGGCAGGACACAAAGCTCTTTCCTTTAATTATTTTGCTGAGAATATTATAAATCACATTTTATATATTCGCAACACAATTATAAGAACAGAACACTTATTTCATTTAAAACCCTAAGTTTAAAAATCCTAAATTCAGAATCCTAAGTCGACTACTAAATATGCATTCCCCTTATCAATATCATTTACTACACAATTACTTTGATGACATCAGATACTTTTCAATGTGTGCGATCGCCTGGCGCTCATCATCTCCATCAGCGATCACATCAATACTTCCACCCTCAGGAATTCCTAAAGTCATCATACCCATCAGACTTTTCGCATTCACCTTCTTGTTGTCAACCTCCACGTAAACGCTGCTCTCATACTGGCTGGCAATCTGAATAAACAGTGCAATTGTGCTGGGGTCCAATCCCTGCGGAATTCTGACATCCATAGATCTTGTTATCACTACATTACCTCCCATAGTCTCTTGCTGGTGTTACATATGTCCATATTCCCTAATGTTCTGTGCAATCGAACTCAGTTTTCTCAACCTGTGATTCACGCCCGACTTGCCCAGGGGCTTTTGCAGCATAGCACCCAACTCTTTAAGGGCTGCCTCCGGGTCTTCCAGCCTGGCCCAGGCCACGTCCCGGAGATTGACCGGCAGCTGATCGAGTCCGACGGTATTTTTAATATATTCAATATCTTCTATCTGTCTCCTGGCCGCTGAGACTGTCTTATTTATATTGGCAGCCTCACAGTTAACCCTCCGGTTCACTGAGTTACGGACATCCTTGAGTATACGTACATTCTCAAACTTCATCAGGGAAATATGTGCCCCGATGATGTTAAGAGTATCTGAAATCATCGTCCCTTCTTTGAGATATACCACATAGTATCTCTTGCGGACAACAATCTTGGCCTCCAGGCCAAAATTATCGAAAAGGTCCCTGATCTGGTCGGCCAGGTCCTCCCGCTG
>CAMOZD010000103.1 GCA_946630645.1 uncultured Lachnospiraceae bacterium | reverse complement strand
TTCTTTTGAGCCTTTTTCTTTTGCTCGTGGTTTTCATAGGTCACTTGACACTTCCTTCTGAAACAGAACAAATTATCCGCTGTCAGGCAGGGTAAAATGCCCTTCCGGAAATCCATCTAATGTTAAGAAAAGGCCGCCGCCGAGTTATAAGCTCAACGACAGCCCAATGCACTGAATCAATATAGTTATTAGATCTGGCCGGATGCCTTCATAGCCGCAATGACAGTCTTAACAATAGTCTCAAGGTCGGCCTCAGCCACAGTATCCTCAGGAACACTGAGAGCTGCTGTAACGATGGACATCTTATACACCTCATCAGCTGTACATCCACGGCTCAGGTCATTGATAGGAGCATTCAGACCCTGAAGAACAGGACCTACTGCCTCGAATCCACCAAAACGGGAAGCAATCTTATATCCGATATTACCTGCATTGATGTCAGGGAATACAAATACATTGGCCTGGCCTGCCACCGGTGATCCCGGAGCCTTGATGCTGGCAACTTCCGGTGCTACGGAGGCGTCAAACTGAATCTCGCCTTCCACTGCCAGATCAGGAGCGATCTCCTTAATCTTAGCTGTAGCATTGGCAACCTTGGTAACACTCGGGCCCTTGCCGGATCCCAGTGTGGAGTAGGACAGCATGGCAACCTTGGGATCAACGCCGAAAATCTTAGCTGTCTTGGCAGACTCTATAGCGATCTCAACCAGATCATCCTCGGAAGGATCGATATTGATGGCACAGTCACTGAAAAGATATCTCTCATCGCCGCGGACAAGTACGAAACTGGAACTGACAATCTTGTTGCCCGGCTTGGTCTTGATCAGCTGGAGAGCAGGACGAACCGTATCTGCTGTAGAATAGGTTGCTCCGCCTAAGAGACAGTCACCCTTGCCGACCTTGACAAGCATGGTTCCGAAGTAATTACTCTTGGTAAGGGCTGCCCTGACCTTCTCCTCTGTCATCTTGCCCTTACGCAGCTTAACCATCTCATCCACCAGCATATCCATCTCAGGATATCCTACCGGGTCGATAATCTCACAGGCGTCGATATTATAATTACCTGCTTTTGCAGCAGCTTTAACCTCATCCACATTACCAAGAAGAATAACACCCAGGATACCTTCGCTGGTCAGTCTGGAAGCGGACTCAAGAATTCTCTTGTCTGTTCCCTCTGTATATACAATCTTGCGGGGATTCTTCTTTAATGTCTCAATCATCTTTGTAAGCATAATTTATAGTACCTCCCAACTCCAATATGTTATGCCATTACTATTCACTCCTTCCTGCCGGGTCCCCTCATAAAGAAAATCCCCAGGCACAGAAGGATACTGTTTCTGATATCATAATACTCTATCTATATAATATCCTTATCCGGTCTTTTTTTCAACAAGAGTCTACGATAAATTTTTGACTCGCTGACCAAGATAAGACATCAGACCCTTCATCTCCTGTTACAATAAAAGTGCATTATGCCACTATGAAAGGACTTCTTTGTCTCATGGGGAAGATGATCCGGAAGAGCATGCCGGCCGCCGGCATGGTATGACAGGCAGGCGAGTGCACAGGCCAGTCCCGGACAGGAATCTGTAAAATGGGGACGTCAAAAGGCAGCCACTGCAGGTAAACAGGTCCACAGCAGAAAACGCTTGTGCCGAAAAAAGATTTACCCCGGAAAGAAGCACGGCTCAGAAAAAAGGCAGCCCGCAAGCAGGCTGCCTTGAAAATAATAATGGGCGGAGGTGGATTTGAACCACCGAAGCAATTTGCAACAGATTTACAGTCTGCCCCCTTTGGCCACTCGGGAATCCACCCATATTCAGGTGCCATAAGCACCTGACAGTTGCTTATTATAAAGGATAAGCAGGAAAAAATCAAGAACTAATTTTAGTCCTCCTCAGATAAAAGAGGGACAGCCTTCATAATCACTCCTGACAGAGCGGGAACCACCAGCTCCATAAGTCCGTTTTTAACAGGAAAGAATCTGGACTCCAGACTATAGCCGGTCTCATCATTGTAGAGCAGCTGCTCCATCCTTTCATTCTCCCCGACTCCAATCTCCCAGACCGGTACCCTTAAAAGATGGGCTTCATCACTGCCGTTAATCAGCACAAGGATCTTATCAGTGTCCGTAAAGCGTCCGTAGGCCAGAGCTCCGTCATTTACTTCCATCATCTGCAGGGAACCCCGCATCAGGGCAGGCTCCCTCTTGTGAATGGCAATGATATCCCTGTGGTAGCGGATCATATCCTGGTCCTCCTGCCCCCAGGGGTAGGTTCTCCGGTTGTCAGGGTCCGTCCAGCCCGTCATTCCTGCCTCATCCCCATAATAGAGGGTAGGGGCTCCGGGCCAGGTCATCTGCATGATTACGCCATTGCGCATAATCCCCTTATTGACATGTTTATCCGCCGCTTCAGCTCCCAGGGAATCAGTCCGGCCAACGGTCATGTTGGTCCTGGTCAGAAAACGGGAGTGGTCATGGTTGGACAACTCATTCATGGAAGTCACCAGGGATGGGTACTGGAACTTGGACATATGGTAAGTCATGGCATCCCGGAAGGCCTGACTGTTGGCCAGGAGGTCCGGTCTTTTTTCATCACTGTGCTTCTCCATGCCTGTCAGGAACCAGGTGACCGGTTCCATAAAGGCACTGTAGTTCATCACCGTATCCCACTGGTCACCGCCCAGCCAGGACGACGGATCCCCGTAATGCTCAGCCAGAATAATCGCCTCCGGGTTAGCCTCCTTGACCGCTCTTCGGAAGTCCTGCCAGAATTCATGGTTGAACTCCTCGCTCTGGCCCAGGTCAGCGGCTACATCCAGCCGCCAGCCATCCGCATTGTAGGGCGGGGATACCCATTTCTTACCTATGTGAAGGATATAGGTCCGCAGCCGCATGGATTTCTCATAATTGAGCTTGGGCAGGGTCTTGTATCCCCACCAGCCATCATATTCCCCATTGTAGGGCCAGGCCTGCATATCATAGAACTTGAAAAAGTCTCTGAAGGGACTGTTGCGGTCGATATAGGCCCCCTTCTCATAGCCGGGCTGGCCTTCGTAGATCCGCTCGGCGTCCATCCATTTATTAAAAGAGCCACAGTGGTTAAATACCCCGTCCAGGATTACCTTCATTCCCCGGCGGTGAACCTCTTTCACAAAATCCACAAAGAACTTGTTGGAAGCCTCCAGGTTTCTCCGGTCTGTCACCCGCCGGATATACCTGCTGGCCTGGGTATTGTCCCCGCCAGTCTCAGGCAGCAGGTCCCCTTCATCAAAGACAATCCTGCCGAAATGGGGATCCACATAATCGTAGTCCTGGATGTCATACTTATGGTTGGAGGGGGAGACAAATATGGGATTTAAGTAGATCACATCCACTCCCAGGTCCTGCAGGTAGTCCAGATGATCCCAGACTCCCTGGATATCCCCTCCATAGAAATTGCGCACATCCATATCTTCCGGCATGGCAGACCAGTCCTCCACCTTTTTTACCGGCTGGTCTATGTACATGTACTCATGATCCAGCACATCATTGGAGGGATCTCCATTGGCAAACCGGTCCACAAAAATCTGGTAAAAGACAGCTCCCTTGGCCCAGTCGGGGGTAGAAAAACCCGGGCAGATCCGGAAATGGAACTCCGGGTCCGGCTCACTGACCGGTCCCTTCTGGTTATAGTAGTAGCGGGTCTCGCCGGAATTCACCTCAAAATAGTAGGCCACCGTCTTCCTGCCCATGGAAAATGTTCCCTCATAAAAGTCAAACCACTCTGTGTGGGAGACAGGCTCCATCTCGATCCTGTCCTCTCCGGTGCATAAGAATACACGCTCCACATTATTCCTCCCTGTCCGGAAACGGACTGTAACCCGGTCTCCCTCCCTGGGTTCTAAGGGGCGGACATAATTACTGCTGGCATCAGAAAAAAGTGCCTGAATATTCAATACCGGCTTAGTATGGTAAATATATAATTGTAATTTCTCAGCCCGGGACAGCCCGGCCAATTTCATCTGCATATTATCCATAGTCGTTATTATACCATAATTATTTTCTGTTGGCAGGTTCTACATTGATTACTTTCCCTTTGATCTTAGCGTGTTTCATAGCCTCAAGAACTTCCAGAGCCACATCTGTCGGGACCTCCACAAAGGTGTATTTATCGTACATGTCAATGGCTCCGACCAGCTTGCCGGGGATTCCACTCTCTCCGGCGATGGCTCCCAGGATGTCTCCCGGCCTGACTCCCTGTCTTTTGCCTACGTTGATAAAGAGCCGGGCCATGCCTTCCTCACCGGCGCCGGTATCTCCGAACATGTCCTCCCGGCCAGTCTTGGCAGAAAGGTTGTCCAGACCCTCACGGGAGTCGGACCCGCTGCTGCCAATATAGTCATAGAGCAGGGCCGCGGCCACATCCATAGAGGTGTAGTCTCTCTCATCTAACAGCTTTTCCACCATACCCACATAGCGGTTCAGGTTCTGGTCCTGGATCACCCCGTCCAGACGGTCAAAAAGCTTCTCCACCCTGGTCTCGGTCACATCGTTGAGGGAGGGAACCGGCTGGGATTTGATCTTGGCCTTGCAGTAGCGGCGGATGTCCTTGAGCTTGTAGACCTCCCGGCCCACAACAAAGCTGAAAGCCATGCCCGACTTGCCGGCCCTTCCCGTCCTGCCGATTCTGTGCACATAATATTCCTCATCCTGGGGCAGGTCATAGTTAAATACGGCATCTACATCATCCACGTCTATACCCCGGGCAGCCACATCCGTGGCCACCAGAATATCTGTATGGCCGGTCCGGAACCGCTGCATAACCCGGTCTCTCATGGTTTGCTTCATGTCCCCGTGGAGTCCCTCCGCAAAATAACCCCTCAGTTTCAGGTCTGCCACCAGTTCATCCACACCCTTTTTGGTATTGCAGAAGACGATGGACAGGCCCGGATCATAGATATCCAGAAGCCGGGACAGGACCTCACTTTTATTCTTGGGTCTCACTTCATAATAATACTGCTCAATATTGGGGACTGTCAGCTCCTTGCGGACCACCCGGATCATCTGGGGATCCCGCTGGTATTTTTTAGCCAGGTCCAGAATCGGCCGGGGCATAGTAGCTGAAAACAACATGGTCTGCCTGTCCGGGCTTATGTCAGAAAGGATCACCTCAATATCCTCCCTGAAACCCATATCCAGCATCTCATCAGCCTCATCCAGGACCACCGTGTTAATATAGTCAAATTTGACGGTTTTTCTCCGCATATGGTCCATGACCCGGCCCGGTGTTCCTATGATAATCTGTACACCAGCCTTTAAGGACCCGATCTGTTTGGAGATCTCCTGACCTCCGTAAATAGGAAGAACTTTTACTGACGGCATATATTTTGCCAGTCTGCGGAT
>CAMOZD010000102.1 GCA_946630645.1 uncultured Lachnospiraceae bacterium | reverse complement strand
CGCCTGGGTTCCGGCCTTTCTTGCAGCCCCCTCAGCCATCTCCTTTGCTGTCTGCCTGGATACGGCCCCTTTTTCTTTCAAAGTGTCCTCTGAAACTCCCAGCAGCCTGATCTTTGCCTCGTTGGAATAGGTCACATAACCTTCTTTAAAGACTTCGGATATCCCGTCGGCATTGACAAGAGTACCTGCGACAAGGCCGCCTGTACACGATTCAGCAACTGTTACATTAAGTTGTTTATACTTTAATATCCGGGCGATCTTCCTCTCGATAGGTTCTTCCTCAATTCTCCGACCTGAACTCATTATTTATCCGAGCCTCCTTCCTTTAATACATCAAGGTTCTTTGCAAAATAATCTACCATGGAAATGATAGTAAGAATCAGTGCTATATAAACCAGAATCAGTTCTATAAGATGAGCATATGGGAATACATTACCAAGATCCGCTATACACATGATAATGGCGAACATCTGGAAATTGGTCTTAAACTTACCCCAGTAGCTGGCGGCAATGACTACGCCGTTATCGCTGGCCAGGGTACGGAAGCCGGTGATGGCAAACTCCCTGGCTATGATGATAATTACGATCCAGGCCGGCACCTTGTTCCAGCTAACCGTAACCAGGCAGATAAAAGCAGACGACACAAGGATCTTATCAGCGAGAGGATCCATAAACTTTCCAAAGTTTGTCACCAGGTTATGCTTTCTGGCTATCTTTCCGTCAAATAAGTCTGTAAGGCTGGCAACACAGAAAATCAATAAGGCAATCCATTTTGAAATATCATGGGGAATCCCCTCGTAGAGCATAAAAAACACAAAGAAGGGAACAAGCAAAACACGTGTTATTGTCAGCTTATTTGGTAAATTCATCGGCATATAAAACATCTCCCATCAAATCATATTCATTGGCCCCGGTAATCCGGACAGGGACGAAATCCCCCGAAATCAGCTCCTCCTGCGCACTGACAAACACATTACCATCGACCTTGGGCGCATCCATGTAGGTACGGCCAATATAAACATCTTCTTCGTACAAGTAACCTTCTATAAGAACTGGCATCTTCTGTCCGATCCTTGCGGCGGACAACTCCGCAGATATCTCCTGCTGGAGAGCCATAATCTCATCACGTCTTGCAATCCGGGTCTCCTCCGGCACCTGGTCCTTCATGAGAGCTGCCCGGGTTCCCTCCTCTGCCGAGTAAGGAAATACACCCAGTCTGTCGAACTCCATCTCATCGACAAAGTCCAGCAAATGCTGGAAATCCTCCTCTGTCTCCCCGGGAAAGCCAGTGATCAGGGTCGTCCTCAGAACTATGTCAGGAATCTCCCGGCGCAACCTGCCGATCAGGTCCTCAAGCTCTGCCCGGCTGGTCCTTCTTCCCATAAGTCTGAGAATCCGGTCCTCACTATGCTGGATTGGAATATCCAGATAATGACATATTTTCTTCTCTTCTTTCATAACATCGATCAGCTCATCTGTAATCTCTTCCGGATAACAGTAGAGCAGACGGATCCACTCGATTCCATCGATGGCGCAAAGACCTCTCAAAAGATCAGGCAGGGCCTTGCGGCCATAGCGGTCCTGGCCATAAACCGTCGTTTCCTGGGCCACCAGAATCAGCTCCCGGACCCCGCCTGCTGCCAGGGACCCGGCCTCTTCCAGGAGGTCCTCCATGGGAAAACTGCGGTAATGGCCCCTGATGTAGGGGATAATACAGTAGCTGCATCTTTTGTCGCAGCCCTCCGCTATCTTTAAATAGGCTGTATAACCACCGGTAGTTACAACTCTCTTGTCACTGAGGGAGGCGGGAAGCAGGTCCAGAGAGGGCACCCGGGATAAAAAGACTTTTTCCTTTCTGCCGGCCTGGTCCAGAACCCGGTCGATCACCTCCACAATATCTGTGTAGCCGTTGGTTCCGATAATGGCATCCACCTCGGGGAGGGCTTCCTCAATCTCTTTTCCATATCTCTGGGCCAGGCAGCCCGTCACGACAAGCCCCTTAAGCCTGCCCTCCTGCTTCCACTGGCCCATCTCGATGATGGTCTCTATACTTTCCTCCTTGGCATCATGAATGAAACAGCAGGTATTAACCACAATCACGTCGGCCTGGGATTCCTCCTGGACGATCTGATGTCCCGAATCTCCCAGCAGCCCCAGCATCTTCTCACTGTCCACCAGATTCTTATCACAGCCAAGGGATATAAATAAAATATTACTCATGTACTACTTTACCCTTTGCGGCTGCCACACAGTTATTCATCAGCATGGCAATGGTCATGGGACCTACACCGCCAGGCACCGGGGTGATGGCGGATACATGACCGGCAACCCGGTCGAAGTCCACATCCCCGCAGAGCTTGTTATGCTCATCCCGGTGGATGCCCACATCAATAACCACCGCACCCTCCTTTACATAGGATTCGTCAAAGAAGCGGGGCTTACCGATGGCAGCCACCAGAATATCCGCTCTCCTGCAGACTTCCTTCAGATTCCTGGTGCGGGAATGACAGACTGTCACCGTACCATTCTCCCTGAGAAGCAGCATAGCCATAGGCTTACCTACAATATTACTCCTGCCGACAACCACACATTCCTTGCCGGAAATCTCAATATGGGACCGCTTTAGCAGCTGGATGATCCCGGCAGGTGTGCAGGAAACAAAGCCCTGCTCCCCGATAGAGAGGGCACCCACACTCTGGGGATGGAAGCCATCCACATCCTTTTGGGGGGAAATGGCATCAATAACCCTTTTCTCATCAATGTGGCCGGGAACAGGAAGCTGGACAAGAATCCCATGGACACTGTCATCCTTGTTCAGGCTGTCTATAAGCTCTAAAAGTTCCTGCTCGGTCACAGTCTCCGCCAGCCTGCAGGCCCTCGATTCCATACCGATATAGGCGCAGGCCTTCTGCTTGTTATTCACATAGACCGTGGAGGCAGGGTCCTCTCCCACCTGGATGACTGCCAGACAGGGGGTGATCCCACGCTCCTTAAGTCTGGCCACTTCCTGCTTCAATTCATCTTTAATCTCTGCTGAAATCTTCTTACCGTCAATAATATAAGGCATATAAAACTCTCTTTTCTATGAATTCTGGCTGTGAACGTCTGCCAAGGCGGCGCCGGCAGCCGGACTGCCACTTCTGATATATTTTAAACTATAATACATCAGTTTCCAGGATTCGTAAAGAGACCACTCTCATTTCCATGGATAAGACCAGGCAGGTCCGGGCCGGACTCCGGCCGGATTCCGCCGGTTCCAGTCCTGGAAAAAACTTCTTCCGGCCTGGGAAAAGAGACCAGGCCGGTGATCCCAGCAGAGAAATATTTACAGGTACTCTTCAAAATACTGGTCCAGCTGTTCGGGAGACATGAGGATTTTTCTGGGCTTGGTCCCCTCTTCGGGACCGATAATTCCTGCCTCAGCCAGCTGGTCAATGATCCTTGCCGCCCGGTTAAAGCCTATCTTAAACATCCTCTGCAGCATACCTATGGTCGCCTTATCCTTTTCCATGATAAAGCGGGCTGCCGCCTCAAAATATTCATCCCTGTCCTGGGAAACGTTGCCGGACTGGATCTTCTTTTCAATCTTTTCTGAAACACTGCTGTCATATTCGGTGTCCCCGGCTTTATCCTTGATAAAATCAACCACACTGTTGATCTCCTCATCGCTGATAAAAGCTCCCTGGACCCGGACAGGCTTCTGGAGACCGGCCGGATAGAATAGCATATCTCCCTTGCCCAGCAGTTTTTCTGCCCCGTTCATATCCAGAATAGTCCGGCTGTCAACACCGGAGGATACGGCAAAGGCGATACGGGAAGGCACATTGGCCTTAATGAGGCCGGTGATGACATTGACAGAAGGCCTCTGGGTTGCGATAACCAGATGGATACCTGCGGCCCTGGCCAGCTGGGACAGACGGACGATGGCATCCTCCACCTCACCGGGTGAAACCATCATCAGGTCTGCCAGCTCATCAATGATGATGACGATCTGGGGCATCTTTTTCAGGTCCCCTTCCACCGCTTTGCCGCTGGCGATCAGGTCTGTCACCTTTTTATTATAACCTTCGATATTACGGACGCCGGTCTCGGAGAACTTACGGTACCTCTCGGTCATCTCAGTGACAGCCCAGTTGAGGGCGCCGGCTGCCTTTTTGGGGTCTGTTACCACAGGAATCAGCAGGTGGGGTATCCCATTATAGACACTCAGTTCCACCATCTTGGGGTCTACCATGATCATGCGGACTTCCTCGGGGGAAGCCTTGTAGATCAGACTCATAATCAGGGTGTTGATACAGACGGACTTGCCAGAGCCGGTGGCACCTGCTATGAGCAGGTGGGGCATCTTGGCCAGGTCTGTCACTACAATTTTGCCTCCGATATCCTTGCCCACCGCAAAAGCCAGCCTGGATTTGAATTTTTTAAAGGTCCTGTTATCGATCAGATTGCGGAAATGCACAATCTGGTTGTGTTTGTTGGGCACTTCGATACCGATGGCCGACTTGCCGGGAATAGGTGCTTCAATACGGATATCGGCAGCTGCCAGATTCAGTTTGATATCATCAGTCAGGGACACGATCTTGCTCACCTTGGTTCCCTGCTCGGGGAACATCTCATATCTTGTGACCGTAGGTCCACAGCTGATATCCGTAATCGTAACATTTACACCGAAACTCTTAAGGGTATCCTGCAGCTTCATGGCAGTCTCCTTGAGGATTCTGTCATGGTCGGCCGGAAAGCTCTGCTCTTCTCTTACCAGCAGGTTGACCGGAGGAAAAACATAAGCTTTTTTCTTTTGCTCCCTGGCCGGTCCCTTCTTCTCGGAAAGAGCCCTGGGTTCTACAGCCCGGTTAATCCGGATGTCAGCCTCAGGTCCTGCCTGAGCCGAAGCTGTTTTAGCCGGAACTGTTTTGGCCGGATCTGTTTTGGCCGGAGCCGTTTTGGCTGGGGCTGTTTTGGCCGGGGCTGTTTTGGCCGGGGCCGGCTGGGCAGCAGAAGTCTGGCTGGCAGCGAAGGTCTTACCCTCCTGGCCGCTTTCCCCTGCCTGCTGTAAAAGCTGGTCCGGTGACAGGGCACCAGGCTCCTCTGTAACAGCATCCATAAAGCTGAAACTATTTTCCTCAGCCTTTTCCCTAGCCAGGAAAAGTCCTTCTTCCCTGTCGGTCTCCGCCGGTTTAGGGCTCCTGCCAACCTCATCTGGCTGAGTTTCTGCCTCCATAACTGCCCCGGTTAACTCAAGACCCTGGCCAGTCTCATCCGGCCGGGCCACTGCCTCCACAGGGATCTCAGTCGCTTTAAGACCCTGGTCTGCCTCATCCTGCCGGGGTCTGACCTCAGTGCCTGAAGTCAGCTCCTTAGGAGCCTCAGCCTGGGTCAGGTCTTCTCTTTCAGGA
>CAMOZD010000101.1 GCA_946630645.1 uncultured Lachnospiraceae bacterium | reverse complement strand
TACAAACTTTTACTGATTAATGACCTGGTTCTTTTTAACCCCGCTGGTAAGGTCAATACCGTTGGACCGTCCCTCAAAATGAACAACCACTGACAGGGGCTGGTAAAGAACCTTATAGCCCATCTCCCTCACCGTAAAGGCCAGGTCTGAATCTTCATAATAGGCCGGGGCAAAGTAATCATCAAAACCGCCAATCTCCTCCCAGAGGTCACGGCGGACCATGATGGCGGCACCGGAAATATAGTCCACCTCTTTTACATAATTGTAGTCCGGCTTCTGGGGATCGTCCTCCCTGCCGAAATTCCAGCCGCTGGCATCCTTCCAGATGATGCCGCCTGCCTCCTGGAGGGCGCCGTCATCGAAAAGCAGCTTGGACCCGGTCATGCCTGCGGAAGGATCCGCTTCCATCAGGTCAACCAGGGGCTTTAGCCAGCCGGGCTGCACCTGGGTGTCATTATTTAAGAAGAGCAGGTATTTACCTCTCGCTTCCTTTGCCGCGTGGTTGCAGTTCCTCAGGAAAAGCATATTCTCATCGGTCCGGGATACGACGATATTTTTCACCTTTTCCTTTATCCGGCAGGTGTAGTCAGTGGAACAGTCATCAGCGAGAATGATCTCATAATCGATTCCCTTTGAAAACTTGATAATAGACCGGATACAGTAATAGGTATAGTTAAACTGGTTGTAGGCCGGGATAATAATAGAGACCAGGGGCTTATTGCGGTAGGGGATTTTGACCGTCTGCAGGCTGTCGAAATCCTTGATCTTTTTAAAGGCCCTCTTGTCAACGATGACCTCGGTCTTTACGCTGACTCCCTTATTGTAATCCCTCATCAGGTGGCGGTAGGCCCCATAGAACCCCTCTTCCTTCACATAGCCGCAGGCCACCCGCAGCACAGTGGGGTTGACATGTGTCATCATTACACCGAAGGCTCCGATTTTCCTGGGAAGCCAGAGGGCGGTATCCAGCATTTTATTGTTCTTCTTGCCCATGAATCAGTCTCAACTCCTCTCTTACTCTTCCACTTTCCAGCTGCAGTCCATCATCACGATACCCGATTCCTTAGGCTCGTCTTCAGGATTGATAATCCGGATCTCAAACATACTGAAGATGCAGTCATAGACATCTTTGCCGGTACCGTGGATCCTCAGATCGATATAATATTTATCAGCTAAAAGCTTGAGAGCATCAATTTCAAACCTCACTCTGCCTTTTTTGCCCAGAGGGATAAACTCCCCGGTCTGCAGCTTTGATGTCGTACCATAACAATATACCCAGTCACTCCGGGTAAAATTAACAGAGAAGTTACCCAGGGCACCATCCAGATCACTCTCGTACTCCATCTCGATTATTAAGGAATCATTGATATTGAAATCCAGGGTCTTGTCACCCCGGGAATTATAGACATTAATACTTGTAAAACGGACCTCTCCGCTCCCTTCCCTGCGGGCATCGGGACCGCACTGGAAAGAGAGAGTCCGGTAGCTGCCACTCCTGACTCTAGCCTGGATTTTCTCCTGCTCTTCCTCATCCGCCGCACCAGCAGCAACCGTATTGGCCTCTTCCATGAGCATGCGGTATTCCACTTCCGCCCTGGCAATTCTTTCCTTCTCCATCACATCCAGATACTCGCTGCAGACCTTGCGGGCCGGGCCGATTTTACGGATGAGGCCTTTCTCGATCCAGACTGCCTTATCACAAAGTTTCTCCACCTGTCCCAGAGCATGGGAAACAATCACAATGGTAGTTCCCTGGTCTTTAAGGCTTTTGAGCTTGTTGAAGCACTTGGTCTGGAAGGCATTATCACCGACAGCCAGAATCTCATCGATCAGCAGGATATCCGCATCCACATTGATGGCGACAGAAAATGCCAGTCTCATGTACATTCCCGAGGAATAGGTCCTGACAGGATTGTCAATAAAATCCTCCAGCTCAGAGAAACGGATAATATCATTAAGTCTCCGGTCCACCTCTTTTGCCTTTATGCCGAAAATAGACGCGTTAATATAGATATTTTCCCGGCCGCTCATATCCGGATGGAAGCCTGCGCCCAGCTCAATCAGGCTGCAGACCCGGCCCTTTGTTTCTATGGTTCCCGCATTGGGACGGAGAATTTTAGTCAACATTTTTAAGGTTGTACTCTTGCCGCACCCGTTCTTGCCGATCAGGCCGACAGACTCACCTTTTTTCACATCAAAACTGATGCCTTTTAATACTTCTCTTTTCTCATATTTATTGCGGCTGAAATGAATCACCCGCTCCCGCAGCATATGTCCTTTGTCCAGATATACTTTAAAATATTTTCGGACGTCGCGGACTTCTATTGCATTTTCTGGATTCATTATAATTCCTCCGCAAAGTTACCTTCCAGGCGGACGAAAACAGTCTCTCCCAAAAGAAGGAGGACCAGGCCGACAACATAGAGCATGATGACGGTCAGCACGCCAGGCAAGGCATGATAATAAAGCAGGTCATGATATGACACGATAACTGAAGTCATAGGATTAAGCAGCAGAATCTTCTGCAGAGGGGCCGGTACCAGGGAGATATCATACATAATAGGTGTACCCCAGATCCAGGCCATAAGCAGAACATTTACAATGTACTCCATATCCCGCAAATAGACAGTTATGGAAGCAAACATAAGGGTAAAACCCAGGGCTATCATATATTCCGCGATGAAAATCACCGGCAGAAAAAGGATGTGGGCACTGATACCCACCGGAGAAAATATCAGAAAAATAAAAATGACGATAAAGCCCAGCAGCATATTAACAAACTTGGCTGTCACTGAGGAGATCGTCAGCACTTCCCTGGGAAAATAGATCTTTTTTGTCATGTCCGCATTACCCACGATACTGCCGGCTCCCTGACCCAGGGCCTCAGAAAAAAAGGTCCAGGGTATGATACCTGTCATCAGGTAAATGTAGTAGTTCTCAATACTGCTCGGGAAAATAAGGGTGAATACAAGAGTATAGATCAATATCTGGAAAAATGGATTGATAAAGGTCCACAGCATGCCCAGAACAGACTTCTGGTAGCGGCCTCTCAGCTCCCTGCGCACCAGACTGTATATCATATCCCTGTATTCATAGATTTCCTTCATTCTTTGAACCATGGTTTTTACTGCCTCCGAAATTAGATTGTTTCTTTTTAATAAAGGGACATTACAGGCGCGAGATCAGCTGATCCAGTGTGTGGGCCAGGTCATAATGACCGGCGATAAAAGAACTGGCAGCCCGGGACAGGGCCCGGCCGCTATCCGGGTCAGCCAGCAGCTGGCGAATCCGGGTCTCATAGTCTTTTGCAGTCTCACAGTGATAGTAATCCCGGCCGTCCCGGGCCGGGATCCCCTCGATTCCGATATGGTTGGTCAGGACCGGAACACCGGCCGACAGAGCTTCCAGAATCTTTACTTTAATTCCGGCTCCCCCTACAAGGGGAGATGCCATACACAGGCAGCTCTCAAAATAAGGCTCCACGGAATCCACAAAACCGGTTACCTCCACCTGGTCACTGCGCTGTTTGAGCAGGGATTCATGAGGTTGGCTGCCCACTACGACAAAGCGGCAGTCCAGGTCCCTGATCAGGGGCATAACCTCGCGGATAAACCACAGGGCACTCTTGTAATTCTCCTCCCGGGACATGGCTCCGAAAAAGAGAATATCCCGGCTGCGGCAGGGATCCGGCCTCCGGACCTGGGAATAATTGTCAAAATAAACTACCGAAGTGAAAAGCCTGTCCATAGGAAAACCGCATTTTCTAAGTACTTCCGTGTCCTTGGGATTATTGGTCACTATCAGGTCAGCCAGGGAAAGCATATGTAGTTCAGCGGCCCTGAGCTTTTTGTAGTGGGTCTTCCAGTAAGAACGTAAAATAAGGTTCCCTGCATTCTTCCATCTTCTCAGATAATTGATAAAAAAGACATCTTCCTCAATGCAGACCAGCCTGGCCTTGGGAAAATATTTTTTTACCTGCTCTGCCAGCATGACGCTGATGGTCCACTGGAGTATGACAATGTCCGGCTTCTCACCAGACTCATAATATTCCCGGACCATGCCGGCCAGTTCCATCCGCTCATAATGGATATGAAGACCTCCCCAGGCATCGGAAGGGTTGAAACGGGAACAGGCTCCCAGGGCATAACGCTTTACCATGGGGAGGCCTGGCCTGTCTGTGACTCTCACATGCCCGGTGATCCCATAATCCTCCAGATCCAGCTTGCTCAGTTCAGCAGTCTGGCAGAGGGTAAGCAGACAGATGTCAAACATTCCTTTTGCCTGAAAATATTTCACATAAAAATTGTGGTTTTTCCCTCCTGCATGGGCCACCTTATCATAGGGGGCGTAGGGAGAGATCCACAGGACTTTTCTTTTTTCAGTCATTTTTTTATCTCCTGGAAACAGGCCTTCTTTTCTCCCGGACGGCAGATCCACCATCTTCCGGTACTAAACTCCGGGACGGACTGCCAGTTCCGGTTTCAAAAGTCTCGTCCGGTCAGCAGACCCTTTTTTGCTTTCGCAGGTCCCTTTCCGGTTTCAAAGAGGACTTCCGGTCAGCAGGTCCCTTTCCGGTTTCAAAGAGGGCTTCCGGTCAGCGGGTCCCTTTCCGCTTTCAGAGAGGGCTTCCGGTCAGTGGGTCCCTTTCCGCTTTCACAGGTTTTTTCAACCATTAAGACCAGGCCATTTCTGGTCCTTTTCGCTGAGGGTCAGGGCAGTCCCGTCCTCAAGCTGATAGCCCTGGGCCGAGGCAGTCCCCTGGTAGGAACCGGTCACCTGGGGCCACTGGATCCCGATATCCGGGTCATTCCAGGCCAGGCCGCCCTCGTCACCAGGATGGTAAAAATCTGTACATTTATAACAGAATTCAGCCATGTCAGACAGGACAAGAAAACCATGGGCAAATCCTTCGGGTATATAAAACTGCTTTTTATTCTTTTCGGAAAGAATCTCCCCGTGCCATTTCCCATAAGTACTACTGCCCGGCCTCAGGTCTACTGCCACATCAAAAACAGTTCCTCTTACAACGCGCACCAGCTTACCCTGGGGATATTCCTTCTGGAAGTGCAGGCCCCGCAGGACTCCCTTCACTGATGAAGACTGGTTGTCCTGGACGAAGACCATAGTAAGGCCTTCCTCCTCCATATCTCTCTGATTATAAGTCTCGGTAAAATATCCTCTCTCATCACCGTGGACTGCTGTCTCAATGACACAGAGACCCTCTATACCACCGGCATTTTTTTCAACTTTAATCTGTCCCATAATTTTTCACTCCTGTCTTAAATAGTTATGATGATAATAATCTTTTACCGGTCATTCCAGCCGGCAGGATTCAGATCCTTCCAAAAAGCATCAGCAGACGCATGGATATCTCTGAAGGCAGATCCGGCCTCCAGCGGCGCGGATAAAAGGCCTTTAACAGCCTGTGCCCCGGCTTGTC
>CAMOZD010000100.1 GCA_946630645.1 uncultured Lachnospiraceae bacterium | reverse complement strand
GGAAAAAGAGAAAATCTCTAAGTACAAAAAGAAATCCGGCAAGTATATCGGCGCTGCAAAAGCACAGGCGATCGCTTTGCAAAGAGCAGGCTTTGACGCTTCCCAGGTTACTTTCACCAAGGTGAAGCTTGACAAGGAAGACGGAAAGAAGGTTTATGAAATTGAATTCATCA
Source organism: uncultured Lachnospiraceae bacterium (assembly GCA_946630645.1). GTDB lineage: Bacteria > Bacillota > Clostridia > Lachnospirales > Lachnospiraceae > Anaerobutyricum. Next base: position 5,293 of record CAMOZD010000100.1, on the reverse strand, counting down.
AGGACAATAAAGAATACGAGTTCACCATCAATGCCAAAACCGGCAAAATCATGGAGATCGATGTGGATCTCATCTAAAAAATGATACATAGAAGACCATGGCTGCCACAGTAAGGGGAAAGTCATTTGAACAGTTAATATTACAATAATAAGAAGAAAGAAACGGATGCTTCACCAGGCTTCGTTTCTTTTTCTTTGTCCAACCTGCTTGCCTGGCTTGTTCAGACCGCCTCTTTTGCCTGCTTGTCCCTGGTTTACGGAAAAAATATTACTAAGCTTTTTATGTAAATAGTATATGTTAAATCGTGGAACAGCATGGTATAATATGCGTAAAATGCATAATAACACCAATATTTTAACCATCTTATGATGAACAGCCTTAAAAATCATAATAATTCATGATGATATTTGGAGGTGATATTCTTGACGATAAACAATAATATCGATTTCGTGGAACTGGATCTGAGTCTTTATGAGGAGAAAGATCTGATGGGTGTTCTGTTTGATATCGTAGAAAGTTCTCCCCATGAAATGATATATATCAGTATACCCCGTTTTTCGGCTCTGGGACCTGACTATGTGGACAAACTGGCCTCCTTTGATGAAGAGGGGGTGGACATGATTCTTCCCCAGAATAATGAGGGGCATATTTTCATGCTGGGAGCCATATATAAAAAGAGCAGCCTGGTCTCCATCAGTAACCTGCTGGTAGAGGGAGAGACGAATATAGAGGAATTAATCTATGAATCCTGGGCCAAGGTAGTGACAGGCCGGCAGCTGGGAGACTATGGTGACCTCCTGCCCCAGGAAAGTAATAAAGCGATTCTTGCTTCCTGTCTGGGGACCTCTGACCAAAAGGAAGCCCTCCCTGCAGACGCGTCAGGTAAGCCACTGGCTCTGCAGCTGCTGAAAGGGGACTTCAGTATCTGTAAAGTGGCGGGAGAAGAGGACTTCCCCGGGGGGCTGGATTATTGCTTTACCGCTAAAACTGACCAGGAGTATTCCCTGGTCTGCCCAACGGACAAAGTCCCGGCTTCTTCCCTTGTGAGGGATGATGGCTGGAAAGGCTTCCGGATCCAGGGTCTGCTGGACTTTTCCCTGGTGGGAATCCTGGCTCCCATAGCCAGCCTTCTGGCAGATCACAAGATTCCCGTTTTCGTAATATCAAGCTTCAACACAGATTATATTTTTGTCAGAGAAGAGAATTATTGCAGCAGCCTCAGTCTCCTTGAAGAAGCAGGCTGGGTAATCAGTTAATCAAAGGAAATCCCTGCTAAAACAGAGCATGCAAAATAATTTTAAAAGAAGGAAATATAATATAAAAAATAGTTATGCTCATTAGTCTTCTTTGATGTATAATATTATAAAATAAGTAAAATTATTATTACTATCTTGTAAAGGGGGATGTTTATGGATCCGAAATCTATGTTTAAATTGACCTATGGTCTGTTTGTTGTTACCGCCAGGGAAGGAAGTAAGGATAATGGTTGTATTACCAACACGGCCGCCCAGGTTACCAGTGAGCCCAACCGTATCTCACTGACAGTAAATAAGACCAATTATACCCATGATATGATTCTTCATACAGGAGAGTTCAATGTATCCATTTTATCTGAGAAGGCAGTTTTTGACACCTTCAGACATTTTGGTTTCCAGTCAGGCCGGGACGTGGATAAATTTGCCGACTACACCAGCTGCAAGAGGGCTGACAATGGCATTTTCTATATCACAGAAGGCACCAATGCCTATCTCAGCGCTAAAGTAGTTACGACCCTGGACCTGGGTACCCATACCATGTTCATCGCTGATGTGACAGACGGCCATATTCTGACCGAAGATCCATCCACTACCTACACCTACTATCAGACCAGTATCAAGCCGGCACCCCAGCTGCCAAAAACATCTAAGACAGTCTGGGTATGTCAGATCTGCGGCTACGTGTATGAAGGAGAAGAGATTCCTACTGACTTCATCTGCCCATGGTGCAAACACGGTGCTGCAGATTTTGTTAAGGAAGTAAGGGAGGCTTAAGCTCCCCTTGAAAAGGGCCTGGAATTCACAGGTCAAGTACCGGTTATTCCATAGGCCGGCCTGGATCTCTTTTGGGCAGGGCCTTCAGTCATGCATAGACCGCATAGGAAAATGCTTTTAAAAAACATGGTAAAAGACGGACGTCACTTAAAAGGTGTACGTCCGTCTTATTATTATACAAAAAAAGAGGTCCGGCAGATGCCGGACATTCTAATTATTCAGATTCAAAACCGATCATGAGAGATCCCGGTTCAGCATAGTAGCTGCAGAGGCCGGTGGTAGGCATAATGCGGACATCCCTGGCACCCAGCATGGACTTCAGGGACTCGGCCAGGGTCTCAGCCCCCTCCAGACACTGGTCGTGGGCTATGATGACCCGGCCTCCCTTATAGCCGTTCTCATTCATGTGAAGAATAATGGCCTGAAAGGCTTTTTTGTCACCCCGGCACTTGTGAAGAACTTCCAGCTCTCCAACATCGCTGGCCTTGCCCACCAGACGGATCTTCATGATACCGATTCCCTTTGCAACCAGCGGATTCACCCTGCCGTTCATGGCCAGATTGTGGAGGGAAGATAACATGAAGCAAAGATGAGTTCTTTTATGATAATCAAGAATACGGTGGCCTATGGTCAGATGATCAAGTCCTTCCTCGATCATTTCTCTTAATTTGAGAATAAGCATGGCAGGTTCAGGGCCGGCGGAAAGACTGTCTATGATCAGAATCTTCCTGTCGGGATGTTCAGATTCGTAGATCTCCTTGGCTACCTTGGCAGAAAGATAGGAACCGGAAAGCCCGCTGGTAATGGTGACACAGAAAATCCTGTCAGCATCCCCGAAGGCATCGATCCAGTCGCCGGGCCCGGGACAGGCAGTCTGTGATTTCCCTTTATAGGCCTTTAAGGTTGCCAGCATTTCCTCAATATCCAGGGAGGGATCATCGGAAAAGTGTCTGTTACCCACCTGGATATGCATTGGTACCGAAGCAAATTCATCAAAATCCATAGTTAATATATTAGAAGAGGAATCAGCGACAATTCTATATTTCATAATAATCTATATATGTTCCTTTCTTTGCAATTATATAATGTGGTTTTAGAAACTATATTTGATTATTATAATAACTCTTATTAGTCATTCTGTCAATATTGCACAAATAAAAGCTAATAAAAGTAATATATCCTTGGAAATGCTGATCCCTTTGTATGTACCGGCTATCTTAATCAATCTCAAAACCAACCATGATGGATCCTGACTCCCCATAGTAGCTGCAAAGTCCGGTGAAAGGCATGATGCGGATATCCCGGGCACCCATCCGGGATCTCAGAGCCTGGGCCAGAATCCCAGACCCCTCCGGATTATGGTTATGGCCAATGACGACCCTGCCGTTCATAGCCAGGTTATGAACAGAAGTTAACATGAAGCAGAGGCGGGTTCTTTTAAAGTAATCAAGAATACGATCGCTTATGGCCGGATAGTCGAGACCTTCCTCAATCAATTCTCTTAATTTAATAATAAGCATGGCTGGTTTGGGACCGCAGGCAAGACTATCTATGAGAAGGACTTTCTGTCTGGATATTCCGATTCATAAATCTCCTTGGTTACCTTGGCAGAAAGAAAGGAACCGGAGACACCGCTGGTAACAGTGACACAGAAAACCCTGTCCGCATCCCCAAAGGCTTCTAACCAGTCACCGGGACCTGGACAGGCGGTCTGCGACTTGCCCTTATGAGCCTTTAAAACTTCCAGCATTTCCTCCAGATCCAGGGACGGATCATCGAAAAAAATTCTATTTCCAACCTGGATTTGCATGGGTACACAAACAAATTCATCAAAGTCCATATTCAATATATTGGAGGAGGAATCAGCGACTATTCTATATTTCATATCTACTTATACATTTTCCTTTCTTTAAAATTATATTATCCGAATTTATAAATTATACACAATAAATGTCATAACTCATATGGCCCATCCCGTCAATATTGCAGAAACAAAAGATTTTATAACTAAACATAATTAATAAACCTATAACACAGAATACTTCCTGATTTCCGCAAAACAAATAGACTCCAGAATGATCAGGAAATATTTTTTAAATTTTTAATCTTATTTCAATTGAAGGAATTTGTATTTTACTGTAAAATGACTTCGTATGTCACTATGACTTATAATACTGATTTTAACGAAAGGGTAATTTAAATATGAACAAGAAGGTGAACAACCGCTATAAACAGACCTATCATGCTAACGTTCCTTCAGGCTGGTCCAACGACCCCAATGGAATGATTTATTATGGTGGGAAGGCGCATCTTTTTTACCAGCATTATCCTCATGACTCCAAGTGGGGCCCCATGCACTGGGGTCATATGGTGACAGAAGATTTTGTTCACTGGGAGACCCTCCCGGTCGCTCTGATCCCCAACGAGGACTATGAAGCCATCTGCGGCTGCTGCTCAGGGAATGCGGTAGCCAGAAAGGGCAAGCTCTATCTCATGTATACTGCCGCCCAGCCGGACCGGCAAAGGCAGTGCCTGGCAGTTTCCACAGACGGTATTCATTTTTCCAAACTCTCAGCCAACCCGGTACTGACGGCAGAGGACCTCTCCGATGAAGTGTCCACCAGAGATTTCCGGGATCCCAAGATCTTTGAGAAAGATGGATGGTACTATTGTCTGGCCGGAACCAGAATCGTCAGTGACAGATACCGGGACCTGGTACGCCAGTTAAGGGAAAAGCAAAAACTCCTGCTTGAAGAGATTGTTCCGGCAGTCAGTGGCGGGCCTTCAGCTGCTTCGTCCCTGCCATCCGGTTCCCAGTCTGCCGCTTCCATCTCCGGGTCAGAGTCCTCTGGTTCCCAGACGGCTTTTTCCGCCACCCAGACCCTGTCCGGTCAGGAAGATGGTCAGAGCAGGGACATCCTGGACGATTTAGCTGCCTCTTCAGCAGCAGACCGGGACCAGACTAAGGCAGCCATCGTCACAGCTCCCTCCTCCATGACAAGCTTTTCCGGTCATGATGATCTGTCCAGCGAGGCTGTCCGCCATCTGGAATCTGAACTTGGTGAGCTGACCAGCGAAGCTGTCCACCATCTGGCTGCCGCCCTGGAAACTTCTGAGGAAGACAGGAATCTCAAGGAAAAAGAGATTATTGAAAAGGTGGAAGAATTCCTGAACGAGGTTGACAAGGCGGTTATAGATGCGGCCCAGGAACATCAGGAAGAAGCCGGGGAAAGAGCGGAACCCCTTACCAAGGAATCTGTCCA
>CAMOZD010000099.1 GCA_946630645.1 uncultured Lachnospiraceae bacterium | reverse complement strand
TATCCTGCTCAATAAGGATGGAGAGCGCTTTGTCGATGAACTGCAGCCCAGGGATGTGGTGAGCAAAGCTATTTTTGAGGAGATGGAGAAAACCGGCCAGAAACATGTATGGCTTTCCATGGAAAATATTCCAAAAGAGATTATTCTCCATCATTTCCGCAATATTTATGAGACCTGTCTCAAGGCAGGATATGACGTGACAAAAGAGCCGATTCCCGTTGTTCCGGCCCAGCATTATTTCATGGGCGGAGTGGATGTCAACAGTGACAGCAGGACCTCCATGCCCCAGCTTTATGCCGTGGGTGAGACCAGCTGCAACGGTGTCCACGGAGCCAACCGGTTAGCCAGCAATTCCCTTCTGGAGAGTCTGGTTTTTGCCCAGAGGGCAGCCCGGAGGATTGATGAAGAATTTGACAGTAAAACGGTGAATCCGGAGGTCACAGACCGCTTGGACCTGACCCCTTATAAGGATACGAAAAAATTATTTGCCGATTACCGGACCAACATCCTTAAAGAAGTGGAGAAAATAAAGTAAGCAAGCTGGCAGCATGAGATAAGTAAGCTGACAGCGGGAAAAAGCAAGCTGACAGCGGGAAAAAGCAAGCTGACAGCAGGAAAAAGTATGCTGATGGCAAGAATAAGCAAGCTGACAGCATGAGATAAGTAAGCTAAGGAAAGGATCCTATTATGAATGATATAACAATGAAGCTGCAGGCGGACAAGCTGATCCGGATGGCTTTAGAAGAGGACATCAACAATGAAGATGTCTCCACGGCTGCCGTGATGCCCCGGAAATGTCCCGGCAGGGTGGACCTGATTGCCAAAGAGGAAGGAATTATTGCCGGGCTGGGCATTTTTGCCAGAGTATTTACCTTGCTGGACCCGGAGTCCCGTACGGAACTTTTTGTCTCTGACGGAGACCGGGTGGAGCCCGGCCAGATCATGGCAGTGGTCCATGCGGACATAAGAGTCCTTTTGTCCGGTGAGAGGACTGCCCTTAACTACCTGCAGCGGATGAGTGGCATCGCCACCTATACCAGGACCATGGTTGACCTGCTGGAAGGGACTGGCACTAAATTGCTGGATACCCGTAAAACCACTCCCAATAACAGGATTTTTGAGAAATACGCAGTCCGGGTCGGCGGTGGCTGCAACCACAGGTACAATCTCACAGATGGAGTTATGCTTAAGGATAATCATATTGATGCGGCCGGCGGGGTTGCCAAAGCCATAGCCATGGCCAAGGCCTATGTGCCTTTTGTCCATAAAATTGAGGTAGAGACAGAGAATCTGGACATGGTTAGGGAAGCTGTGGAAGCGGGGGCAGATATCATTATGCTCGATAATATGGACCGGGAGACCATGGCCGAAGCCATAAAGATTATAGACGGCAGAGCCCTGACCGAATGTTCCGGCAATGTGACAAGAGAAAATATTGCTAAGATTGCGGGGCTTGGTGTAAACTATATTTCAAGTGGTGCCCTCACCCACTCAGCGCCTATTCTGGACATTTCCATGAAGCATCTGAGATCGGAGACGGGGGATGATTGTGACTAGTCCCGATCAGCCGGGGAGGTAATTGAGCCTGGCCGGCAGCCTGAAAGAAGGTAGTAACCGAACCTGGCCGGCAGCCTGAAAGAAGGTAGTGAATGAACCGGATTGGGCAGTTTGAGCCGGTTGGCAGACCGGCTACAGCTGTAAAGAAGTAGAATGTATATTGAAACAGGAGGGATAGATTGGGCAAGCTGAAGACAAAAGAACGCAGGAACCGGATTCTGGAGACACTGGAGACGAGTTCGGAGCCTCTGTCAGGCAGCTTTCTTGCGGATAAATTCGGTGTCAGCCGGCAGGTGGTTGTGACGGATATTGCCATTTTGCGCAGCCAGTACCCCAACCTTATGGCTACAAACCGGGGTTATATCATGCTGCATGCCGATGAATGCCGCCGTGTTTTTAAGGTCCTGCACACGGATGAAGAGACGGAGGATGAACTGATCAGTATCATTGAACTGGGAGGCCGGGTCATGGATGTTTATGTGGATCACAGGGTCTATGGTACCATCCGTAAACCACTGGATATCTGTTCAAGGAGAGATATCGATCATTTCATGGATGATCTGAACAGCGGCGCATCCTCACCGCTTAAAAATATTACCAGCGGCTACCATTTTCATACCATAGAGGCAAGGTCTGAGGAAGTTCTTGACGAGATTGAGGATATGCTGCGGGCCAAGGGCTACCTGCTCGAAAGCCTGGACGCGGCTGTTATTTACGAGCCAAAAAGTTACAGTAAAATATGATTCCAGAGAAAAGGGAATCTCATAGGACAGGGATTTGCCAGAACAGAATCCTGGCAAACATGAACATGGGAAAAGATGGTCCTGGCAGCCACAGACAGTTGGCGGTATAAGGAGGGAAACATGAGCTGGAGATTAACCACTTTAATAGAGAATCATCCTGACCGGGAAGGACGGCTGGCCTGTGAGCACGGCCTGTCAGTCCTCATAGAAGGGGAGGGAATCCGGATTCTGATGGATACAGGGCAGAGCGGCGCCTTTTATAAGAATGCCGCGGACCTGGGTGTCAGTCTGGCAGATCTTGACTATGTGATTCTCAGCCATTCCCACTATGATCATACCGGAGGCCTTTTGCGGCTGATCCGGGAGGAAGGCAAGCCCAGACAGGTTCTGGTGGGAAAAGGATTTTTTAAGATTGCTTATCATGAGAAGGCAGGCGGCCGGATGAAGTTCATCGGCAACAACTTTGACCGCAGAATGCTGATGGACCTGGGTGTCCCGGTAAAAGAGATCGATGAAGACCAGATGGATCTGGGGCACGGGGTATGCATTCACCGGAATTTTAACAGAAATGCGGATTTCGAGGAATGGAATCCTACCTTTTTCTTCCAGGAGGAAGATTTGTCCTGCGGGCCTTCCGGCAGATGTATGGACAGCCTCAATTACAGGCCGGACCGGTTCAGCGATGAGATGGTTGTTACTTTGGATACGGACCGGGGACTTTTCCTGGTGGCCGGCTGTTCCCACCCGGGTATTATAAATATCCTGACAACTGTGGAGCAGCGGACAGGCAAAAAGGTCTGCGGGCTGATTGGAGGAACCCACCTGGTGGAAGCCGGAGAGGAAAGAGTCAGGAAGACTATAGCCTTTTTTAAGGACAGGAATCTTGACCTGGTGGGTGTTTCCCACTGCACAGGCGAGGACAATATAGAGCTTCTCCGCAGGGAACTGGGAGAACGCTTCCTCTACAATTGTACAGGTAATGTGGTCGAACTGGCCTAGGGTCTGGTTTGCAGACACTGGCCTGTCTCCAGTAAATGATTATCTGCGGCGGATGGCCAGGGTTTGTTTTGCAGGGCAGACGCCCTGAGGATAAAGAGGAGATTTACCCGGATAAACATATAAGCTTTTATTTATAATTTCATAAAGAAATTATTAGGAAAACAGATTCGCAAAATTGAATGTTTGGTCTATTGATGGGAAAAGAAGACAGACTTTGGAAGACAGACAAAAAATTTGCTGAGTCTGTTTTTTTGTCTATCCGAGGGGGGAAATATGTGATATATTGTTACTGTTTATGCTAACGAAATATATGATATACTATGAGAAATTATATTAAAATGATGGGCAGGATTATAAAAAAGTACTCGGTAATACCACTGCTTACAGCTCTCTGCTGTAATTCTCTTGTTTATTTTGGAATCCGGCAGATCAATGTGGGCCGGGAGCATTATATAATAAAGATTTTTCTGGATGATCTGATTCCGTTCAGAACAGAATTCATACTAATCTATATACTGGCTTACCTGCACTGGATTATCGGATATCTGATGATAGCCAGGGAGAGTCAGGAGGTCTGCTACCGGGTAATCAGCGCTGACCTGGTGGCCAAACTGGCCACCGGACTGGTATTTTTACTGATTCCCACCACCATTGACAGGCCATGGCCCACAGGAACCGGTATATGGGATCAGCTTACCAGGATGATATTTTCCATGGACGCGGCGGACAATCTTTTTCCTTCCATCCATTGCCTGGAAAGCTGGATGGTATTCCGGGGTTCCCTCTATATGAAGAACCCGCCGGCTTTTTACCGGCCGGTCATGTTTGTCTTCGCAATTTTAGTTTTTGCCTCAACAGTCTTTTTGAAACAGCATCTGGTGGTTGACATAGCAGGAGGTATTCTCTTTGCTGAGGCTGGCCTGGCACTGGCCGGGAGATTCCGGCTGGGGCGTATTTTTGAGGAACTGAACAGGAGATTACTCCATATTCAGCCCGGACAGGAATAGATATGGGAAACAAGAAAAACATTTTTTGGGGAATATTATTTGTAATTCTGGCAGTTTTGTCCATCTGGGCGGTAACCTCGGGCGGATCCGGTCTGACTTTTGGGGAGATGCTGGATTATCTTAAGAGCGCCAAACCGGTTTACCTGCTGCTGGCTGTCGTCAGCTCCGCCGGCTTTATCTGGTTTGAGGGGGAGGCCCTTCTGGCCATTCTCAAACATGTGGGATATAAGAGAAGAAGGAGCCGGGGTATGCTTTACAGTGCCGCCGATGTCTATTTTTCCGCAATCACACCATCAGCTACGGGAGGACAGCCCGCCAGCGCCTTTTTTATGATCAAAGACGGTATTCCTACAGCCATAGCCACGGCTGCCCTGATCATGAACCTGGTCATGTATACCATGGCCATCCTGAGCCTGGGTATCCTGGTTTTCCTTGTGAAGCCCGGTCTTTTTATGGGATTCAGTCTTTTGTCCAAGCTTTTGATTGTTGCCGGCTTTGCTACCCTGGCCGGCCTTGGGGTGTCCTTTATCCTGCTTCTTAAGAAGCCGGGCATCCTTTTTGGGGCTGTGAGGAAATGTCTCCGGGTCCTGCACCGGATCCATCTGGTCCGCAATCCACAGAAGCGGCTTGACAAGCTGGTCAAAACCCAGAAGGATTACAGTGACTGTGTCTCGCTCATGTCCGGCAGCAGGATGGTCTGGATCAAGGCATATATTTTTAATCTGCTGCAGAGATTGTCCCAGATTATGGTGACGATCATGGTATATATGGCTACGGGAGGCCGGCTTTCCGGAGTCAAGGACCTTTTTGTAACCCAGATCATGGTGGTTCTGGGATCCAATTGTGTGCCCATTCCCGGATCCATGGGGGTGGCAGATATGCTGATGCTGGATGGCTATCAGCAGTTGTTCCCTAAAGACTATGCTTACCGGCTGGAGTTGATTGGAAGGAGTCTGTCCTTCTACTGTTGTATTATTATCAGTGCGGTGATGGTTCTGATTGGTTATGTTTTGTTGAAGAAAAAACGGAGGACAGTATGATTGGATTTTATGATTATACCGTAATTTTGACCTATCTTTCAGTGATTTCCGGCGTATCGGGAATCATGGTTTGCCTCAACGGCGTAGGTCATCCCTTTTATGGAACCTTCTTCCTTTTACT
>CAMOZD010000098.1 GCA_946630645.1 uncultured Lachnospiraceae bacterium | reverse complement strand
CATTCGCGTGCTAAGGGAAGTGCGCTGATTAAAGAAGGGTAATGGACATGGTACGGTACCCTTCTTTCAATTGTCTGTCAAGAGCGCGTCTGCTGACAGGCAGGCTGCCGGTTCCGGGGCTGTCCATTCATTTTGATTGGGCCGGTCAGGGTATCAGCGGCAGAGAAAAGAGGAGGGCATATGGAAGACAGCAGGATGGAATACTCCAATATTATGGAGTCGCTTCTAAAAAAAGCAAATAAGAACAAGAATGTTCTTGAGTACAAAGAAATTAATGATGCTTTTGTTAATATTCCGTTGAGCCCGGATGATTTTGAGTGGATTCTGAATTTCCTTGAAAAGCATAATGTGGATGTGCTGAATACCAGCGAGGATGGTCCCGATGATGATGAGTACCTTGACGATGATGATGAGAATGTAAAGATTATCGACGACACGGATATTCTTGAGGGTGTCAGCCTGGAAGATCCTGTCCGTATGTACCTGAAGGAGATTGGTAATATCCCCCTTCTGACAGTGGACGAGGAAGTTTTCCTGGCCCAGCGGATCGAGAAGGGAGACGAACAGGCCAGACAGCAGCTGATTGAGGCCAACCTGAGGCTGGTTGTCAGCATTGCCAAGAAGTATGTTGGCCGCGGCATGCCGTTTCTGGATCTGATCCAGGAAGGTAATATGGGTCTCATGAAGGCCGTTGAAAAGTTTGATTACAAGAAGGGTAATAAGTTCAGTACTTATTCCACCTGGTGGATCCGTCAGGCTATCACCAGAGGTATCGCGGACACGGCCAAGACCATCCGTGTTCCGGTCCACATGGTTGAGACCATCAATAAGACACTTCGTACCAGCCGCATGCTTCTCCAGGAGCTGGGCAGGGAGCCCACCAATGAGGAGATCGCTGAGAAGATGAATATGCCTGTCGCCAAGATTGATGAGATTTTGAAGACTTCCAGAGATCCGGTTTCCCTGGATTCCCCGATTGGAGAAGAAGAGGACAGCCAGCTGGGAGATTTCATCAAGGATGATTCCTCCCTCTCCCCCATGGATTCCGCTTCCGCAACTATGCTGAAGGAAGAGCTGGAGACAGCCATGGAGTCCCTGACAGAGAGAGAGCGGAAGGTAATCCGCCTGCGTTTTGGCCTGGATGATGGTAAAACCAGGACCCTCGAAGAGGTGGGTAAGGAATTTGAGGTGACCAGAGAGCGTATCCGGCAGATTGAGGCCAAGGCCCTCCGCAAGCTCCGTCATCCCAGCCGCAGCAGAAAGCTGAAGGATTTCCTGGATTAGGATCTGCCGGTCATTGCTGTTGCCAAAAGTATAATTATTGATTAAAATAGTGGGAAAGCTATCTGTTGATTCCGGCAGGCAGTTTTCCCTCTTTTTTTCAGAATCCATAAATGCATTACAGGCAGGTGAAAAAGACATGGCTCGTACATTCGTTGAAGTATTTCCTGATTTTACTGTTCCGGACCACTTATCTTATGTGCTCTCCCATACCGAGGTGGAGCAGGTGGTCATGAGAAAGAAGACCAGGGAGCTGGTCATAAGACTCCGGGGACGCTACATTATGAAAAGGTCCCTTTTAAATAAAATAGCATATGATATAAAAAAGACTCTCTTTCCCCGGGTCCGGCTTTTTGTTTCCATAGAAGACAGATATGATTTGCCTGACAGCTATTCCCTGGGGGAAATTACTGACCAGTACTGGGACAGCATCCTTTACGATATGAAGAAGAAAGGGATGGTGGAGTACTCGATCATCCAGTCCTGCAGCTGGGACTGCCGGGAGGACGTGCTGACCCTGGCCCTGGAGGACTCCTTTATTTCCAGAAACAAGTCCAGGGAATTAAAGGAATATTTTGAGGATATTTTCCTTGACCGGTTTTCCAGGAAGATTCATGTGGGCTTCCGTTACACAGATGAATCAGCTGTGGCCCTGCGCAGGGCCAGGGACCACCGGCTTGACCAGGAAGTGGCCATGGTTCTGGATCAGAATGGCAAAGAGGAGGCTGGCCTGGAAGATGCCGGTAAAGCCGGTTCAACCCCTGCCCAGGCTTCCGCTGCCGGCGGCAGGGACGAACATAACAAGGCCGGAGGCTCTGACAGAGGCCGGAGATATACCGGCAACTATTTTGAGGAGCGGGCCCGGTCCCAGGCCTTTGGCCGGAGGAATGCCAAGGATCCGGATGTCATTTACGGCAGGGATTGTAACGGGGAAGTGGTACCCCTTATGGAGGTTCAGGATGAGATCGGTCAGATTGTGATACGGGGAAAGATTCTTGACATAGACCTGAGGGAGATCAAAAGGGAAAGGACCATCGTCTCCTTCACGATTACAGATTTTACCGATACCATTATCGGGAAAGTTTTTATCGGCAACGACCAGCTGGGAGATTTCCTGGACCGCTTTGAGAAAGGACATTTTTATAAGGTAAAGGGTATGCCCCGGATGGATACCTTTGAGCATGACCTGGCCATGGCTTCCATCACCGGCATCAAGCCCATAGCTGATTTCACGGAGAAGCGGATGGACAAAAGCCTTGACAAGCGGGTGGAACTTCACTTACATACAGTGATGAGCGATCTGGACAGTGTGGTGGACATTAAAAAGGTCATCAACACGGCCAAGGCCTGGGGACATAAGGCCATAGCGATCACAGACCACGGTGTGCTTCAGGCCTTCCCCATTGCCAACCACTGTATCAGTAAGGATGACCCCTTTAAGATTATCTACGGGGTGGAAGGATACTTTGTCAATGACCTTAAGAAGCTGGTCACCAATGAAAAGGGTCAGACCCTGATGGACGATTATGTGATCTTTGACCTGGAGACTACTGGCTTCAGTCCATCCCAGGACCAGATTATCGAGATAGGGGCCGTCAAGGTTTCCGCCGGCAAAATCAGGGACCACTTCAGTGTTTTTGTTAATCCCGGCAGGCCCATTCCTCTAAGAATCACAGAACTGACCAGCATCGATGACGCCATGGTGGCAGGTGCTGATCCCATAGAAAAGATACTGCCGGAGTTTCTGGACTTTTGCCAGGGCTGCGCCCTGGTAGCCCACAATGCGGAATTTGACGTAAGCTTTGTGGAGGATAAGGCGAAAAAAATGGACCTGTCAACGGACTTTACGGTCCTTGATACCGTCCAGATGGCCAGACTTCTGCTGACAGATTTAAATCGTTTCAAGCTGAATACAGTTTGTAAATACCTTGGAATCAAACAGGAGCACCATCACAGGGCTGTGGATGATGCCAGGGTGACGGCGGAGGTCTTTCTCCGTTTTGTGGGTATGCTTGAGGAGCGGGGAGTTACAGACCTGAAGGGTCTCAATGACCTGGGCCGGGTTTCTCCTGACCTGATTAAGAAAATGCCCACTTACCACGGTATTATTCTTATACAGAATGAGACGGGCCGGGTCAACCTGAACCGGCTGGTCTCTGCCTCCCATCTGGATTATTTCCAGCGGAGACCCCGGATGCCCATGAGTCTCATCCAGAAATACCGGGAGGGGCTGATTCTGGGTTCCGCCTGTGAGGCCGGCGAGCTCTTTCAGGCCATCGTCCGGGGAAAAAGTGAGGAGGAGATTTCGGACATCGTCCGTTTTTATGATTATCTGGAGATCCAGCCCATCGGTAACAATGCCTTTATGCTGGAGAGCGACCGCTATGACGCCCGGACAGAGGAGGACCTGCAGGACTATAACCGGAGGATTGTGGAGCTGGGTGACCGCTACCACAAGCCGGTGGTGGCCACCTGCGATGTACATTTCCTCAATCCGGAGGATGAACTCTACCGGAGGATCCTCATGGCCGGCAAGGGTTTTGCCGATGCGGACAAGCAGGCCCCCCTTTATTTCCGGACCACCGAGGAAATGCTGGATGAATTCGCCTACCTGGGTGAGGCAAAGGCGAAAGAGGTGGTCATCACCAACAGCAATAAGATTGCCGACATGATCGAGAAGATCTCCCCGGTCCATCCGGACAAATGTCCTCCGGTCATCCCCAGGTCAGACGAGACCCTGACCAGGATCTGCTATGACAAGGCCCATGAGATCTATGGGCCGGACCTGCCGGAGATTGTGGAGGAGAGGCTGCAGAGAGAACTGAATTCCATCATATCCAACGGCTTTGCGGTCATGTATATCATCGCCCAGAAGCTGGTGTGGGACTCCAATGACCATGGTTACCTTGTCGGGTCCCGGGGTTCCGTAGGGTCCTCCTTTGTGGCCACCATGTCAGGAATCACAGAGGTAAACCCCTTAAAGGCCCATTATATCTGCCCCAATTGCCATTATGTGGATTTTGATTCCGAGGCGGTAAAGCCTTATCAGATGAAGGGTATGTCCGGCTGTGATATGCCTGACAGGGCTTGCCCCGTCTGTGGCAGGCCCTTGCTCAAGGAGGGTCACGACATCCCCTTTGAGACCTTCCTGGGCTTTAAGGGCAACAAGGAGCCGGATATTGACCTGAATTTCTCCGGTGAATACCAGGGCAAGGCCCACAAGTATGTAGAGGTTATTTTCGGTGAGGGCAAGGCCTTCCGGGCCGGAACCATCGGTACTCTTGCTGAGAAGACTGCCTTCGGCTATGTTTATAAATACTTCGAGGAGCGGGGAATTCACAAAAGAAGATGTGAGATGGAGAGGATTGCGGAAGGCTGTACCGGTGTAAAAAGAACCACCGGCCAGCATCCGGGAGGAATCATTGTGGTTCCCCATGAGCATGATATCTATGAATTCACAGCCATCCAGCACCCGGCCAACGATGTGAATACGGATATCATTACCACCCATTTTGAGTACCATTCCATCGACCACAACCTCCTGAAGCTGGATATACTGGGTCATGATGATCCCACTATGATCCGTCGTCTGGAGGACCTGACTGGCAAAAAGGCCACAGAGATTCCTCTGGATGACCCTGATGTTATGAAACTATTCCATGGCGTGGAGGTCCTGGGCATCCGGCCCGAGGACATCGGTGGTGTGGAGCTGGGCTCTCTGGGCGTGCCGGAGTTCGGAACAGACTTCGTAATCGGTATGCTCAAGGATACCAGGCCTAAATGTTTCTCCGATCTGGTCAGGATCTCCGGCCTTTCCCACGGTACGGATGTATGGCTGGGCAATGCCCAGACCCTGATTGAGGAGGGCAAGGCAGAGATTTCCACGGCCATCTGCTGCCGTGATGATATCATGACCTACCTGATTAATATGGGTCTGGACAAGGAGCTGTCCTTCACCATCATGGAGGCGGTCCGCAAGGGCAAGGGCCTGAAAGAGGAATGGGAGACGGAGATGGTGGCCCACGGTGTGCCGGACTGGTATATCTGGTCCTGTAAAAAGATAAAATATATGTTTCCCAAGGCCCATGCGGCAGCCTATGTTATGATGGGCTGGCGGGTAGCCTGGTTCAAGGTTCATATTCCCATCGCCTACTATGCGGCCTATTTTTCCATCAGGGCATCCGCCTTTTCCTATGAGACCATGTGCAGGGGACCGGAGAGGCT
>CAMOZD010000097.1 GCA_946630645.1 uncultured Lachnospiraceae bacterium | reverse complement strand
CGATCTTATCACCGGTCTCATCGATGATACCGTTGATGGTCTTGCCCTGCTTGCCGATGATCTCGCTGATCTTCTCAGGATCAACCCACATCTGCTGGATCTTAGGAGCGTACTCAGCCACATGGTCACGAGGCTCGGCGATCACCGGCTCCATAACCTCTGTGAGAATATACTCTCTGGCTTCCTTGGTTCTGGCGATGGCTTCCTTGATGATGGCCGGTGTCAGACCATGGATCTTGATATCCATCTGGATCGCTGTGATACCGTCATGGGTTCCGGCAACCTTGAAGTCCATATCCCCAAAGAAGTCCTCAAGGCCCTGGATATCTGTCAGGACGATGTAGTCATCATCTGTCTCTCCGGTCACAAGACCTGCGGAGATACCTGCCACTGCCTTCTTGATGGGCACACCTGCTGCCATCAGAGACAGGGAGGAGGCACATACGCTGGCCTGGGAAGTGGAGCCGTTGGACTCAAGAGTCTCAGAAACAGTCCTGATGGCATAGGGGAAATCATCCTCGGAAGGAAGAACCGGAATCAGGGCCTTTTCTGCCAGGGCACCGTGACCGATCTCACGACGTCCCGGACCACGGCTGGGTCTGGTCTCACCAACGGACCAGCTGGGGAAGTTATAGTGGTGCATATATCTCTTGGATGTCACATTGAGGTCAATACCGTCAACCTTCTGGGCCTCAGAGAGGGATCCGAGAGTGGTAATGGTCATAATCTGGGTCTGGCCACGGGTAAACATACCTGAACCATGGGTTCTTGGAAGAAGGTCGATCTCAGCCGCCAGAGGACGGATCTCGTTGATGGCACGGCCGTCAGGTCTCTTCTGGTCCTTCAGGATCATCTTGCGGACAGTCTTCTTCTGGTACTTATAGACAGCGTCATCAATGAGAGGCAGCCAGTCCTCATGGTCCTCTGCGTAACGCTCTTCCAGTCTTTCCTTAAGGGCGGAGATATTGGCATCTCTCTCCTGCTTCCTGTCTGTGAAGACGGCTTCCTCCATCTCCTCCTGGGGAATGGCCAGAAGCATATCCTCCCAGAGGTCCTCCGGTGTATCCACATGCTCATAGTCATGCTTAGGCAGGCCGCATTCCTCCACGATCTTATCGATGAAAGCAATCACTTCTTTGTTGACATCGTGGGCTATGAAAATAGCCTCCAGCATCTTGTCCTCGGGAACCTCGTTGGCTCCGGCTTCAATCATGATCACCTTATCGCGGGTGGAAGCTACAGTCAGAACCAGGTCAGAAGCCAGGCGCTGCTCCTCTGTAGGATTGACGATCAGCTGGCCGTCCACAAGGCCGATACGAATACCGGAAATGGGACCTGCAAAAGGAATATCAGAGATCGCCGTGGCGATGGAAGAACCGATCATAGCTGTGATCTCAGGGGAACAATCCGGGTCCACACACATAACCAGGTTATTGAGAGAGACATCATTCCTGTAATCCTTAGGGAAGAGAGGTCTCATGGGGCGGTCGATCATACGGGAAGTAAGAACCGCATGCTCAGAGGGCTTACCCTCTCTCTTGTTGAAGCCTCCGGGAATCTTTCCCACAGAGTACATCTTTTCCTCAAAATCCACACTGAGGGGGAAGAAGTCGATGCCCTCGCGGGGCTTCTCAGAAGCTGTCGCTGTGGACAGAATCACCGTGTCACCATATCTGACCAGGGCCGCGCCGTTGGCCTGGGCTGCCACTTTACCAATCTCCACTGAAAATGTTCTTCCTGCAAGATCCATAGAAAACTGTTTTACCATATATACCTCCTGTAAAACTTCGTAAGAAATAATAGCGGGAAGCTTCCGAAACAACTGAAAAATGCATTTAGGCAAATGCACTTTTCAGAAGTCTCGGTCATACGCTTCCCCGATTGTATTCTTTCTGGCTGAATTCAATCTTTGATATTCTAACATAACAATCCATGAAATGCTACATCTATTTTTGAAATCTCAGATTTATGTAAATTCAGCCCCTGATAAAAAACTTAAAAACCCGGTCTGTCTGTCGTTTCAAAGGGAGTCTTCCGGCTTTTCTGATCCGGGGGCTGTGCATGAACACAGCCCCCGGATTCCGACGGACGGGACCCGGTTCCCTGACCCGGGGGTCAGAGAACAAATCGCTCGATCGCGTAAGCCACGCCCTCCTCATCACAGCTCTTTGTGATAAAATCAGCCGCCTCCTTCACCTGGTCCATACCGTTGTCCATGGCAACGCCAAAGCCGGCCATGCGGACCATGTCCAGATCATTGACCCCGTCTCCGCAGGCCATAATCTGGCTGGGGCTGATGCCCAGCATCCGTCCCAGGCTCAGCAGGGCATCCCCCTTGTTGCAGCTGGCGGAATTCAGCTCCATATTATTGGGGATGGAACTGGTGACAGCCAGGTCAGGGTCCCTGCCCATGTCAGCCATGGCTTGCAGCCTGGCCTCGGGATCGGCAAAAAAGACAGTGAATTTCTCCACCGGCTTCTTCCAGGCCAGAAGCCAGTCCCTCAGGTTATCGATCCTTTTTCTGGACATGTGAATCAGGTCCTGGATATGAGGCTCTATGGCATAGTCATCCAGGTTATCCAGGAATCTTCCTTCACACCTGCCGAAGCCGCCGGCAAAGAGATCATAAAAGCTGCCATAGGCCTCCAGCTGATCCAGGAGAGCCATGCTTTTTTCAAAGGACAACAGGTTCTGGTAGACATAACGGTCTTCCTTCATATCATAGATCAGAGCTCCGTTGGACAGGAGGATATACCTGATACCCTTGATCCCTGTCAGGTATGCCGGTATGCCTGCCTTGGCCCGGCCTGTGGCGGGGAGAACCTCAATCCCCCTCTCCAGACAGGCCTCCAGTACAGCCTTGGTCCTGGCTGTCAGGACCTTATCTGAAGTCAGTGTGGTTCCGTCCAGGTCCAGACCAATCAGCCGGATATCCTTTTTTTCTCCTTTTTCTTCTCTTGTATTTTCCTCTGTAAAGGGCTTTTCACTTATATTTTTTTCCATTAAGCCTTCCTTTTCTGAAGCTTTTTCCCTGGTCTCTCCTACACTGAATTTTTCTCTTTAAGCTTCTTTTCCTGAACTTTTTTACTGTGTTTCTGTTCCCTGTGAATACTTTTTCCCGGCAGGTCAGCCTGGCTGTTTACCGGCCCTCAGCCTCTCTGCCGGAATTCGACATGTTTGAGGATGATCTGGGGCTCTTTTCTGCCCATATACTCATTGATGTCCGGCTGGAAGGCAGCCCTGGACAGGTAGACCTGGTGGCGGTAACCCCTCAGCACCGCCCGGGCCTGGTCCTTTCCCACAGCATTTTCCAGTTTGCCAAGCAACAGGTCCGGATCCTCAAAATACATGGCGGTAATGCCGTAGCCATTGGCATCTGTCACGAACATTTTCACCACCTTACGGTTTTTCCCGATGACCTTCAAGGACCTGATCTTCAGGTCTCTGGCCAGGAAGAGGGGCCGGGAATTACCCAGGCCGAAAGGCTCTAAGATCCGGATTTCCTCCAGCAGCTGTTCTGAGACCATGGTAAGGGGGAGAATCAGGTCTCCCTTGACCTTTACGGTGAAATCTTCCTCCGTAAGCCGGGAACTCTCATTAATTTTTTCCCGGAATTCCTCCAGACAACGGTCCCGCAGGGTGAAGCCTGCCGCACCGGGATGGCCGCCAAAGCTGGAGAAGCACTCCTTGATTTTTGACATTTCCTCATACATAGAGTAGCTGTCGATGGACCTGCCAGACCCCTTGATGCCTTCCAGACCATCGGATAAAACAAAGGCCGGGTGGTGGAAACGTTCCCGTACTTTCCCCGCAATGATACCGCATAGACTTTCATGGAGATCCGGAATATATACAACATGGATATCGTCCTTATAATGACCACTCTCCAGCAGGTAAGCTATGCTGTCCCTGACACCCTTTTCCGTAATGGCCTTCCTGTCCTTATTCAGGTCCACCAGGTGGCTGGCCATGGCGTCGCACTCTCTTTTATCCGGACACAAAAGAAGTTCCACAGCATACCTGGCAGAGGACAGCCGGCCGGAGGAATTAATGCAGGGACCCAGAACAAAACCCAGATGGTAGACAGTCAGGGTCTTACCCTTAAGACCGTTGGCTTCAATGAGAGCCTCGAGTCCTTTGATCCTGGTATTCATCATCCGGCGGAGTCCTTCTCTGACTATGATCCGGTTTTCCTCCACCAGGGGCATGACATCACAGTTGGTTGCCAGGGCGGCAATCTCCAGAAAATCCTCGGTCCCGGCCGGGTCTATGCCACAGGTCTGGTAAAGCACCTGAATGAATTTCATGGCCACAACTGCACCGCATATTTTTTTGAAGGGGTAAGGACAGTCGCTCTGCTTGGGATTGACGATGGCTGCTGCCGGAGGCAGAAGCTCCTTTTTGACCCCATTTTCCATGGTAAAAGGGACATCATGGTGGTCTGTGATAATGATGGTCATGCCCAGGGAATTACCGTACTCCACCTGCTCTTTGGCAGAAATACCATTGTCGCAGGTGATGATGGTGTCCACCTGGTCCTCCCTGGCCTGTTCTATCAGATGGATATTTATGCCATAGCCATCCTGGATCCGGTCAGGAATCTTATAGTCCACATCGGCTCCGCAGCGCTCCAGGCCCTTCATCAGGATATAATTGGAAGAAACACCGTCCACATCATAATCTGAGATGATCCGGATCTTTTTCTTCTGGCTGATTTTCTCCCTGATAATTTCTGCCGCCTTATGGACGTCCTTAAGAAGGCCCGGGTCAGGGATGTCAGCCAGGGTCCCATAGAGGTAGACCCGGATCTGGTCTTCCGTTACCTGGTCACGGTTCCTCACCAGCCGGGCAATGTAGGGTGGGATACCAAATCTTGCTGATATTCCGTTAAAATCGGCCCTCTTTGTCATAAGGGTCCATGTTTCCTTAATTTCTTCCATAAAGGATCTCCTTTTCTGTTCCCGGAATAGGGAGAAAAGAAAGACTGCCGGGCCAGGGAAACCGGTATTTTGCGGATTGCTGTCAATCCGGTCCGGCCTGCCCTTGGCACGGCAGCCCTAAAGGCTGGTCATCAGCCCCTATCTTTTCTTTTTCTTTTTATTCTTGGATTTTGACTTTTTGCTGCCGCTCTTGGCTGTAGTGGCTGCCGCCTTTTCAGCTGGCTTGTCGGCTGCGGACTTATCCTCAAGCTCTGCCGGCTTATCGGCTTCCACTGTCTTTACAGCCTTGCCTTCCTTTTTCTTC
The DNA here is from genome assembly GCA_946630645.1 of uncultured Lachnospiraceae bacterium. Lineage (GTDB taxonomy): Bacteria > Bacillota > Clostridia > Lachnospirales > Lachnospiraceae > Anaerobutyricum. The sequence continues at coordinate 270 of CAMOZD010000097.1, read as the reverse complement.
TTCCTGGCATCCTTGCTGGCCTGGGCGTCTTTCAGACGTTTCTTCTCCTGGCCGCGCTTCAGCCAGTACCATATCGGTCCGGAGATACATACGGAGGAGTAACATCCACAGACGATACCTGCGATCAGGGTCAGGGTGAACTCTTTAATGGAGGCCACACCCAGAACATAGAGACAGAAGATTGTGATAAAGGATGTCAGGGATGTATTGATGGAACGGGTCAGTGTCTGACTGATGGAGGTATTTACCACCACATCAAGACCCTGTTTC
>CAMOZD010000096.1 GCA_946630645.1 uncultured Lachnospiraceae bacterium | reverse complement strand
ATTACACGACTGGGCTGTCAGCTCCCGATTCCGGGAATTGACAGTGCCCAGATCAGTAAGTATTTAGACAGCTTACTGGGTGATTCATTCAATCTGCTTAACTCATTTACAGGCGGATCCTTTGAATCCATGTCACTCTTTGCTCTCAATGTAACCCCCTACATCACATCCTCCATTATCATCCAGCTCCTTACCATAGCGATTCCTGCTCTGGAGGAGATGTACAGGGATGGTGAGGATGGACGTAAAAAGGTTGAGAAGCTCACCAGGCTTCTTACCCTGGGCTTATCCCTTCTTGAGAGTGCCGGTCTGGCCATCGGATTCGGCCGTCAGGGCCTGATCACTAATTACAATGCCCTGACAGTAATAGAGATGATTGCCTGTCTGACAGCAGGATCTATATTTGTTATGTGGCTGGGAGAACAGATTACAGATAAGGGTATCGGAAATGGTATTTCCATTATCCTTCTTGTCAACATCGTATCCCGTATGCCCGGTGACCTTTATAATCTTGCCCAGAAATTTATTTTCGGTCAGCAGATTGGAACAATCGTAATTGCGACAGCCATCATTCTTTTTGTAATCATCGGAACCATCCTGCTTACTATCCTGCTCAATGATGCAGAGCGCAGGATTCCGGTACAGTATTCCAGAAAGATCCAGGGCAGACAGCAGTTTGGTGGGGCCCAGGCCTCTACCTTGCCCATTAAAGTAAATACTGCAAGTGTTATCCCGGTAATCTTTGCATCATCCTTACTCCAGTTCCCACTGGTGATTAAGAATCTGATCGGAGCAAATCCCGGAGGCGCGGCAGGATTTTTCTTTAATGCTATTAATCAGTCGAACTGGTGTAATCCGGACAACTGGTCCTACTCCATCGGATTGGTTGTATACCTTGTACTTGTTGTATTGTTTGCTTATTTCTATACTTCGATTACATTTAATCCTCTGGAGATTGCGAACAATATGAAAAAGCAGGGTGGCTTTATCCCGGGTATCCGTCCCGGCAAGCCCACTACGGATTATCTGAGTTCAATCCTTGGCTACATTATCTTTATTGGAGCAGTCGGTCTCTGTATTATCGCAGTGATCCCGATCTTCTTCAATGGTGTTTTCGGAGCAAACGTATCCTTTGGTGGAACATCCATCATCATTGTTGCCGGAGTTATCCTTGAGACACTCAAACAGATTGAATCGCAGATGCTGGTAAGGCATTATTCCGGTTTTTTAACTGAATAGAATACAGGCATAATTAATACCGGTCTTTCTGGGTCAGCTGGTCATGCTGACGGCAGGGGACCGGTTTTTTGTTCCATATCAGGATCTCACCTCATTTTCCCTTACGGGCCAAAACCTCCGGTCCTGATACCGGATAAATTCCGTCAGAGTTCACAGACCCGGCAAACCATACTGAAAAGACTGATACTTAAAACATCAATATGGGATATACCATATCTATGAATATGTGATATACTACAAAAGAAAGTATGTCATTACAGCAGCCGTGACCCGGCAGGCGGATTATGGACAGGATAGCTGATCCGGGCCTGGTTCCGGTGCTCTTAAGAACATAGTGGCTGGTAGTATGCGGTTGGAAGAAAGCTGCCTACCAGTCTTTCTTTGCTGTTTTCACAGTGACTGTTTATGGAAAGGAATTGAAATTATGACACCAACACAGGAGCATCTCCTGAATTTGCTGGGAGAGATTGATGACATATGTGTCAGAAATGATATCGAGTATTTTGTTGATTTTGGAACCATGCTGGGGGCTATCCGCCACGATGGTTTTATACCCTGGGATGACGATGCGGACATCACCCTGACAGAAGAGAATTACTACAAGTGGGTGGAGGCCTGCAAGAGAGAACTGGATCCTTCCAGCCGGGTCTACAATGATGTGCGGCTGGACCGGGAGTTCCCCACGGTCTTTGGCAGGTACAATGATGTGACTACAGCCAGAGTGGGAGAAAGATCGGAATTCTGGAAGCCTATCTGCGGCCAGTGTATCGATGTATTTTATCTGCTGGAGCTGCCGGGGGACCCGGTAAAAAAACAGCAGGCTATCGATTATTATTTTGCCTATGATGAGTATTCCAATGCCAGCTACCGCCATTTCCGTCTCAAGACGGAGAGTATCTACAAGATCTACCAGGGCTTTCTGGCCCGGGAAAAAGAGGTGGGCAGGGAGCAGACTCTGAAGGAGATTGAGGCCAACATTTTCCACAAGCATTATGATGATTGTGACACCTACATCTGCAGTTCAGCCAGAATGTACGGGCCTACTTCCCTGGTACCCAAGAAAAGCTATGACACAGTTTACATGGCTGATTTTGAAGGACGGAAGTTCCCCATTCCCGGCGGTTATGTAGAACTGCTGTGTGAATACTATGGAGATACCTGGAATATCATTCCCGACCATAAGAAGGGCCACAGCAAGATGTCTCACTCAGGTCTGGGAGCAGATGTCTATGTCGGTGATTACATGCGTTTTATCGATAAGGATAAGCTGCTGGAAAGAAGACTGGCCTTCAAGCGGGCAGACGTGGACAGCGGTTATATGTACACCAACTGGAACAAAAAGTTTTTTACCTACTATGGCAAATATGAACTGATGAAGATTAAGAAGAAGATCGCCAGGGACAAGATCGACATAGAGGCCTGTCTTGATCCTGCAGACCCTGGTAAGCTGCAGATTCTTGATGATCTTTTTGACGATTATTATAAGATCGCCCTGAATCCTACCGTAAGGTCCTGGAAGACAGCCATGGACCTGGGCGATGACCTGGAGTATGCAGCCCTCTTTAACCTGGCCTATAACCGGGGGGACATGAACAGCATCAATAAGTTCGTCCGTCTCTGGAGAGAGAATAATATAGCCCTGTCTCCAAAGATGGAGGAGATCTGGCAGCTGGTGCAGGCCGTCCGTAAGGTCAAGGCCCAGATGGTCTACGGAAATCCGGACGAAGCCCTGGATCTGGCAGAAAAAGGACTGGCAGTCTATCCCCACAGCAGGGACCTGCTTTTATACAAGCTGGCCCTTTTAGCCCAGAAGGCAGAAGACCAGGAGGAATGCAGCCGGCTTTGCAGCCAGGCTCTCAGCCTTTACTGGAAAGGCATGGGAGATGGGTTTGAGGAAGAAGGGAAGGATCCGCTTACAGAAGGGGACTTCACCGGTAAGAATGAAGACTTTTGTCTCAAGATTATCGCTGACCTTTATTGGAAGCTGGGACAAAAGGATAAGGCCCTGGTTTATTACCGGAGAATAATGGACAGCTCGCTCAATGGCATGCTGCAGCATGAGATCAAGGCAAGTGGAAGACTGGAGGTGGACCATGATGGATCAGACATGTGACAGACTGGTAAATGATGAGAAGAGGGAACCTACAGAGGTTCAGGTCAGACTTCTTGAACTGATGGATGATATTCACTCTATCTGCCGGGAAAAGGGACTCCACTATATTTTGTTTGGAAAGACAGCGGGGATGGCCACAAGTTTTGGCCATTTCCAGGGCACCGAATATAATTTTGAGATTCTCATGCCTCTGCAGGACGTGGTAGAGCTGCGGAAGTATGTGGAGGAGAACCTGTCTGACAGCAGGGCCATGGAATCCTGGGAAGACAATGAGGAACTGAGACAGATGATCTTCCGTTTTGTAGATAAGAAGAGCCTGTTGATCGATGGCACTGTCGGCGATTATTATACGAAACCCGGTGTGGCAGTCACCATTTATGTGACCCGGCCTGCCAGGGCAGATGATGCCAACATCAGCGCTGAGCGCTATATCCAGTATCTGAATAACACAGGCAGAAAGCCCAAATACTCGGCCTCCGACCTCAAGAAAATGTATGAATTTGTCCGCAAAAACGGCGTTGAGGCGGCAATCCGGGAATATGATGAACCCGATATCAAGGAACTTACCCAGTATGCGGGAGGCCTTCGTAAGGGATGGCTCCGCTGCCTGTTCACAGGCAAGAAAAAGACCGCCCGCTGGGTACTTCGCAAAAATATAGAACTGGCAAAGAAGGGAGGCAAGGAGCAGATCTATGTGACCCGCCCCGGCCACCGGTTTGCCTTTTCCCCCAGCCTCTTTAAAAAGCCGGGCACAGTGGAATTTGAAGGCCACACTTATCACATAGCCGGTGATTATGAAGGCTATATGAAGAAAATGTACGGGGCCAGCTGGAGGACCAGGTCCACGGAAAGGTATTACTCCGACACCATGAGGCTGCGGCTGATCTGTGATATGGACTGCCCCTACGAGGACTACCTGGACTTTCTGGGAGAAGACAGTCAGGTCCTCCATGAGATTGCCCTGGACAGGAGGGATTATACCCAGTGGAGCAGGGAGATTCACCAGCCCCTTGAGAAGAGAGCCAAACATGATTTCATTGAAGTCAGAAGCTCTGTTGACCGGATCGATGTCTGGATGATGATCCGTGACCGTATGGATGAGATCAGGAAGGCAGCCGAGACCAAAGATATCCCGGTCCTTAAGGAACTCCTTGAAGATTATCTGGAGAGGACAGACTATTTTTATTCTGAAAAGATAGGTTTTTATATCGATGAAGAGCTTTTTTCCATAGCATCTATGGTCTGGGAGGCTGACGGCAGGAAGGACTTTGCCGATAAGGTTTATGAGCTGGTTCCCGACCATTACCGTAAAGAGAGTGTGGAAGACTATCTTAAGCAGATTATGTTAAACAGATAATGGAAAATGCACAATTTACATTATTGATAAAAAGAGTTAAAATAACAGTACAGTTATGTGTGACTATATTGATGGAGGTATGAAAAGGTATGTATGACATTATTGTAATTGGCGCTGGTGTAACTGGTGCGTGTACCGCTAGAGCACTGTCTAAGTATCAGGTAAACATGTGTGTAATTGACAAGTACGATGACGTTTGTTCAGGAACTTCTAAGGCAAACAGTGCCATCGTTCACGGTGGTTACGATTGTAAGCCTGGAACTATGATGGCTAAGATGAACGTGCGCGGTAACGAGTTAATCTATGAGCTTGCAGAAGAGCTGGATTTCCCTGTTAAGAATAACGGATCCCTGATCGTCTGCACAGTTCCTGAGGAGAGAGGCAAACTGGATGTCCTTCTTCAGCAGGGTATTGACAATGGCGTACCCGGTGTCCGCATCGTAGAGAAGGAAGAACTCCTTTCCATGGAGAAGAACCTGACACCGAACGCAGTGGCAGCACTCTATGTTCCCACAGGCGGACTGGTGGATCCCTTCAACATGTGTGTGGCATTCGCAGAGAATGCAGCTGTCAACGGATGCGAGTTCAAGCTGGAGACAGAAGTAACCAACATCGTAAAGAAAGACGACCACTATGTCATTGAGACAGACAAAGGCAATTTTGAGACAAAGATTGTTGTCAACGCTGCCGGTGTTTACGCAGACAAGATGCACAATTTTGTCAGTGAGAAGAAGATGAAGATCATCGCCCGCCGCGGTGAGTATCTTCTTATGGATCACGAACTTGGCGATTATTTCAATGCGACAGCATTCCCGCTGCCCGGCAAGATGGGCAAGGGGATTCTGAC
>CAMOZD010000095.1 GCA_946630645.1 uncultured Lachnospiraceae bacterium | reverse complement strand
GATAATGACTGTAAATATGCGATCCGTCTGAAGCAGAACAATACGCTGATCCGGTATGCGGAAGATGCGGATGAGGCACTTTACCGGGCCACCCTGAAAAACCAGATAGATTATGCGGTAGAATACGGCGAATTCAAATACCAGGCTGGCAGCTGGCCTCACCCAAGAAGAGTTGTCTTCAAGGTTGAGAAGCCTTATGGACAGATGATACACCTTTTCACTTTCGTCGTTACAACAATGGAGGCGACACCGTATCAGATTATCCAGTTTTACTGCGGTCGTGGCAGAATGGAGAACTTCATAAAGGATCTTATAATCTACCCACCGTGAATAATTCAGGCTTAATAATTATTTCATAACTAGCTTTAGTATACAAGATAAATTCATGACAATCCCCAAAAAATTTCTGTTAAACTACAAATATTCTGTAGGATTTACATAATACTAATATAAGCAGAAAAATACCCCATCCCAGGCCATATCATTCAATTCATATCCAGATCCATCTCTTTAAAATCATCTCCAGGATACTATCCCAAAACCATGGACAAGACCATATCTCAAAAGAGTATCCCCAGCTGCCTGGCCTGGTCCCCAAGCTCCTCCCTGAAATCCGGATGGGCCAGGGAAATCAGGGCCTTTGCCCTCTCTTCCATGGTGAGAACTTTAAGATTGACACAGCCATACTCTGTGGCCACATATTCCACATCCTGCCTGCCGGTAGTGATGGCTGTTCCCGGAGGCAGGACAGGGAGGATCCGGCTGGTCTTTTTCCTTTCCCCGGACTCACCTGTCTTTCTGGTCAGACTGGAGGTCAGAGCGATAAAGGACTTACCTCCCTTAGAACGCTGGGCTCCCCGGACATAATCAAGCTGACCGCCGGTGGCGCTTTGCTGGCGGCCGCCCAGATTATCGGCAGCCACCTGGCCATAAAGGTCGATGGCCATGGCCGTGTTCACACTCATCATCCGGTCATTTTTTGCGATAATAAAAGGATCATTGACCCACCAGTAGGGCCCCATGAAGATATCCGGATTCCAGTCAATATAGTCATAGAGACTTCTCGTTCCCATGGCAAAGGCACTGACCGCCTTCCCCGGCATGAAGGATTTCTTCCTGTTGTTGATCACTCCCTCTTCCATCAGCTGCCGCATGGAATTATTGAGCATTTCTGAGTGGACGCCCAGGTCCTTCTTCCCTGCCAGTCCATAACCCACAGCCTCCGATATTCCTCCCAGGCCCAGCTGGATGGTGGCTCCGTCGGGAATCTCATCTACGATGTATTCCGACAGCTGCCTGATTTCATCGGTCAGTTCCATATCCGGAAACTCCGGGAGCGGATCATCGGCTTCCACGATGGCAGCTGCCTCTGACACATGAACCAGGTTGTCCCTGCCATAGACATAGGGAACTTCTTTATTGACCTGCAGGATCACCAGGCCGGCCTGGTCAATGATTTCCCGGTGCAGGGAGACCCCCACGGCCCCCAGGCTCATATAACCGAAACGGTCTGGTCTTGAGACTTCCAGCAAAGCCACACTGATCCCGGACAGGTTGCGGACCCAGCGGGGGCTTTCACTGAGGTGCATGGATGTATACCTGCAGTTGCCGGCCTTCATGGCAGACCTCTCTGCCGGTCCGGCGAAATAGGTAAGCACTGAAAAATGTCCTTTGGCTTCTTCTTTATAAAAAGGGAGGATTCTCTGGGTCATGGCAGAACATATGGTAACATGCTCATAGTTATCCCTGCAGTCCCACAGGGCTTCCGCCAGTTTGTAAGCCGTACTGGCAGAGGTTCCAAGGTAAACCACATCTCCGTCCTTTACCAGCCTTACCGCCTCATGGGTCCCTCTCAACTTTTCCTCATAGATTTTTTTCCAATCTTCCATGACTCCAACCTGTCTCCTTATCTGGTTTTCTCTCTGATTATCTTTTCCCTTGGCATTAGTTGACATTATTATAATCCACCCTATAGCCGTCTACAAGATTTTTCACCCTGGACTTACCAGGTTTTTCACCCTGATACAAAACCGGCCTTCTCATGGGATTGATCTGCTTTTCCAGGAAGCGGACCAGTCTCACCAGCAGTGCCGACATCAGAAAATACACCAGAGCCGTGACAAAAAGAGGGAAGAAAGCTTCCTTCAATTACTCTTTTTGGTCAATGAAATTAACTGCGGCATCGATCTTACCTTCATCAAGAGCTTCACAATAGTCTGCCATGGAATCGAAGTACACGATTTGTGCATCGGGAAATCTTTTCAATATTTCAAGGTTGTAGGCGGTGTAGGCACTTATCTGGCCGACGCGGAGGAATCCAATGTCAACCTCTTCATCTAATTAAGACGCTTGGGATAGCTTACAAGGGCCTGACAGCCATTTTTGTAAAAAAGCTCTCCCTGAAATTCAGATCATAATAAATATCAAAGTTTGATCATTATAACGGCAGCTTTATGCAGCCATTGACAGCGGGTTTTGTCATCCATCCTGACAAGCCCGCTGTTTTTTTGTATGGTAGAAAACTCCCCCCCATTTTATCCCATGCATGAAAAAGGATTAAAAACCCTCTGGAGACACGCATTTTCTTAAACAAGTATGATAGAATAAGATGACCTATAGCAAAAGGACTTTATTTTCAGGAGGTAGCCTATGCGTATCCAGTTGATCAGAAATGCCACCCTGCTGGTCCGCTTTGCGGACAAGGAATTTCTCATAGACCCTATGTTGGGGGGAAAGGGCTCACAAAAGCCTTTTCAAAGCTGCTCCAGACCCAACCTGGCCAACCCTTTAGAAGACCTTCCCCTGCCTGCAGAGGAAATTATCAAAGGAACTGATGCTGTGATCATCACCCACCTCCACCGTGATCATTTTGACCGGGCTGCAGCCCGGATGCTGCCGAAAGACCTGCCGGTTTTTGTACAAAATGAAGAAGACGCTGAAAAAGTTAAGAAGTATGGTTTCAGGCAGCTTCATATACTTTCTGCTTCTCCTGACGGCAGTGAATTCGCCGGCATCCGGCTAATTAAAACCGAAGCCCGGCACAGCTGCGGGGAAATGGCCCGGCTCTGCGGTCCGGCCTGCGGCATCATTTTTTTACATCCTGAGGAAAAGACCCTCTATGTGACCGGTGATACGGTATGGTATGGAGAAGTTGCCGCCACTGTAGGATCTTACCAGCCCCAGGTTATAGCCGCCTGCTGCGGTAAGAACACGGTCGACGGCTATCCACCCTTAATTATGGGAGAAGAGGATATGCTCTGCCTGCACCAGGCAGCCCCCCAGGCCGCCTTGGTCGGAATCCACATGGAATCTCTCAACCATTGGGGCCTGTCCCGGCAGGACCTTTTGGCTTACGCCAGGAGTCATGGCTTTGCCGACCGGCTTTTCCTTCCCCGGAACGGCCAGGTCTGTCTTTTTTAAACTGGTCTATGATTTTTAACCCCGCTTGTTTTTTTTGACCCGGTCTATTGCTTTTAAACCGGTCTGTGATTTTTAACCTAATCTGTTACTTTTAATCCAGTTTGTTATTTTTTTAAAGGATTTATCCTTTTAATCAGAATCAGTATCATGAAACTACATTAAAGTCCCATGGTCTGATACAGGATAAATTTCCATCTGAAAAGCAGAACACACAAGGAGAAGAAAAATGAAAAAATTAACCATCGGTTACTATGGCAACGGCAAAAGTACCAACCGCTACCACATTCCATTGCTGATGCGGCGGCAGGATAAAATCAAGGTCAAAACCATCTATGCCCGTAAAATAAGAGATGACTGGGCTAAATGGGAGGGAGTCCGGTATACAGAGGACGTAAATGAACTTCTGGGAGACCCGGAGATTGATGTTGTCGTAATCACAACACCCCCTCATGTTCATTACCAGATTGCCAAGCAGGTGATTGAGGCAGGAAAAAATGTAGTCCTGGAAAAACCCTTTGTCCACAATGTAAGAAATGCCGAGACCCTCTTTGCCATGGCCCGGGAAAACGGTGTCATGCTCCAGTGCTACCAGAACCGCCGCTTTGACAGTGATTTCCTGACGACCCAGAAAGTCATAGAATCCGGCAGGCTGGGGGATCTGGCAGAGGTGGAGATGCACTATGACTACTATCGGCCGGAGGTGCCGGAAGGTGTAGATGGATACTGTAAAAAAGATTCCTATGTCTACAACCATGCCTGCCACACGGTAGACCAGGTCCTGTCCTACTTCGGAACTCCCGATGAATGCAGCTTCGATGTCCGTCAACTTCTGGGACCGGGCCGGATGAATGACTATTTTGACCTGGACTTCTATTACAAGGAAGGTACAGACAAATATGATGTCATGCCCGGCGGACTCAAGGTTTCCGTGAAATCCAGCTATTTCCGCGTGAAAGAAAGGCCAAGCTTCGTGGTCTACGGGCGGCGGGGTATGTTTGTCAAGGCCGGTAAAGACAGACAGGAAGCAGACCTCAAAAAGTTCTATCTGCCGGACCATGATGATTTCGGTCTGGATCTGCCGGAGCATTACGGAACCCTCACCTACTATGATGACCAGGGCCACTATCACGAAGAAACCGTAGAGACCGTCCGCGGCGATAACGGCCGTTACTATGATTATCTCTATGAGACCATAATAAACGGAGCCCCACCTCTGGTGACCGAAGAGCAGACCATGACCCAGATGCAGATTCTGGAGCAGGCGACAAAGAATTTAAAATAATCTGTTTTTAACATTGATTCCAGATTGTTAAAGGAGATGGCGTCTTGAATACACTGAAAATTAAAAACCAATTGAAAATGCTTCTGCTCACCCTCCTCCTTGGAGCCTTCGCAGGAATTGTCATATGGTGCTTTCTGAAGGCCGTTTCTCTGGTCACCATCCTGATCTGGCAAGTCCTGCCTGAAAAGACTGGCTTTCAGTACCTGACTATTATTCTGTGCACACTGGGAGGACTGGTCTGCGGTATCCTGCATAAGCTCTACGGCCTCTACCCGGAGGACCTGGCCCGGGTGATGGGCAAGATCAAAAAAGAAAAATACTATGATTACCGGCCCTTGCCGGCCATCCTGGCCTGCGCCTTTCTTCCCCTGGTTTTGGGGTCCAGTGTCGGTCCGGAAGCAGGACTTACGGGCATCATAGCCGCCCTCTGCTACTGGGTAGGAGATAATGTAGCTTACGCAAAGGAAAACAGTGCCATTTACACGGAATTGGGAGAAGCCATCACCCTCGGTCACCTTTTCCACTCCCCTCTTTTCGGTATCCTGGCCGTGGAAGAGGATTCCCTTTTTACAGAAGACCCGTCACAAAAAGCCGGCTCTTCCCAGGCAGAAGGGGAAAAACCGGCCCTGTCAAAATCTTCCAAATTATTGTATTACGGACTGTCCACAGCAGCCAGCTTTCTGGTAATCGGCACCCTAAACCAGGTCTTTGGCAAAGCCATGGCCGGCTTTCCCAGCTTCTCTGAAGTTTCTATCCAGCCCATGGATTATCTGCTGCTGGTCCTTTATATCCCGGCGGGATTACTGGCCTGGCTGGTCTTTGAATATGCAGAAAAGCTTACGAAAGCAGTCGCCTCCCACATACCCATGGTCGTCAGCGGG
>CAMOZD010000094.1 GCA_946630645.1 uncultured Lachnospiraceae bacterium | reverse complement strand
TGGATGGCCAGGACCTGGTCAAGAGTGGAGATAAGGCTCTCGTTGGTGTGCTTGAGGGTCTCGATATCCACGATGCCCCGTTCGGCTTCTTTGGCACTTTCTATAGTGGACATTTTGAGGGCGTCGGCATTCTTCTTTAAGAGGGCATTGGTCATATCGTTGACCTGGCGTTCTGCCTTGGCTGCCTGGCTGGAATGCTCGATGCCGATGGCGATGACCATCTGGTTCTTCCAGAGGGGGATGGTGTTGACGATGGTAGACTGGATCTTTTCCGCCATGACTGTGTCAGAGGCCTGGACCAGTCGCAGCTGGGGGGCTGTCTGCAGGGCGATGGATCGGGTCAGCTCCAGGTCGTGGATCTTCTTTTCAAAGCGGTCGCACTGGGAGGCCAGGTCAGAAGCCTTCTGGGCGTCGTCTAACAGGCCGCTTTCCGCAGCCTTTTTCTGCAGGGCCGGCAGTTCTGTGGTCCGGACCTGGTCCAGCTTCTTTTTGCCGGCATAGATGTACATGGATAACTCCCGGAAATAGGTCCGGTTCAGCTCATACATCTTATCCAGGATACTGATGTCCTTAAGCAGCCTTACCTGGTGCTTTTCCAGTTCCCGGCTGATGGCAGTCACATTATCCTCCACCTTGGCATACTGGCTCCTCACGGTGCTTAAGCGGTTGCTGCCCTTGCGCAGGAATCCGAAGAGGCCTTTCTGGTCTTCTTCCAGGTCAAAGGACTTAAGTTCGGTGACCAGGTTGCCGATCATGTCGCCGATCTCACCCATGTCCTTGGTCCGGACATTTCCCATGGCTTTCTCGGAGAAATCAGCCATCTTTTTCTGGGTTCCGTTACCGTAGTTCATGATGGCCTGGCTGTTAGTCAGGTCGATCTTTTCCACGAAATCATCAACGATGGCCAGCTCCTCCGGACTCAGCTGGATATCCGGCACCTCCACCGGTCTTGCCTCCTCCTTGATTTCTGCCGGTGCTGCCGTCTCCTCTTCAAAACTATCAAAAGAGAGAGTGGGGGCGGTAGGGATCTCCTCCAGTTCATAATCTTTCCATTCTTTATTCATGGCTGCTCCTTTCCTGCTTGTCAGTCAGCCCATCCTGGGACAGCATGGTCTTCATGACGGAAATATCTGAGGATATATCCCAGGCAACATCCTGGAACATAGAGTTTAAAAGGTTTTCAAAGGCCTCGTTGACCATATTGATGGCATCGGAAATCTCGGCCTTGGTATTACTGATGTGGTCGCCCACGTCCGGCTGCCGGTAGAGGTCGGCATAGGCGTCGACCAGCTTCTGGGTGGTGGGCAGGTAGTAGTCCATAAAACGGCGGAGATTGTGGGCGCTTTCCGGCTGCTTCTCCACCTGTTCAAAAATCCGGCTGACGATGAGCTCCTGCCGGTAAAGCTTTTGGGAGAAGGGGTCATCGTCAGGAATCTGCCTGTTAACCTCTTTGAGATGGCTGATGTAATCATCTCCCTGCCGGAGCAGGCTGCCGATGTCATCGGGCATGGCCTGGGATGTGGCATCCCAGTGGTCCCTGATCTTTTCCTCCCGGGCCTTTCTGGCTTCTTCCTCCCGGGCTTCCCTTTCTTTTCTGCTTTCTTCGGCCTGGCAGTACTGCCGGTAGGCATGGTCAGTCAACATCATAGTCGTTTTCTGCCGGTCCATCCGTGCCTGGGGAAGCATGCCGGCCTTTTTCATCCTTTCAAGATTGTGGGTCAGCAAATCCCGGGATATGCCAAGTCTGTCGGCCAGCTGTTCGATCATAAAATATTCCTTTCCCTCCAGAAGGGAGCCGTAATCATAGTAGAGTCCGGCCAGGTCCCTGGTCCGTTTTCCACTCAGGAAAAGAGCAGCGGAAGCGGCAGTCATGCCTCCGAATATTATGAGCATATAAACAGCAAAGGCAGTACTGATGCTGCTGCTCAGTACGGCGATGGAAAGGAAAAGGTCGGTGAGGGAGAGCAGTGTCAGACATCCTCCTATAAAGGAGAAAATACCTCCTAAAATCATCCTGCCCGTCCCGGATTGCCGGTTTACATTTTTAGTCAGGAAATAATTCTTTTTTTCCTTCCAGCCAAAGCCCTTGATTCCATTAAGGCCCGGAATCGCCTCCTTGACCCGGTCAAAGATCCTTCCGCTCAGCCCCTGGAAATCCCTCTGGTTTACGGAGGATTTCACCTCATCAAATATGGCGCCTCCGGCGTCGATTAAATCTTCTATATCCATGTGCATTTCTCCATATCAATTCGTAGTTTGTAGATCTCATAAAAGTCCTATAGTAAGCTTATTGTACTTCATTATGCCTGTAAAATCAATTGCGGCCGGGAAGGAAGACCCTACCCTTTTTTCCTTGTATTTTCTCCCTGCCAGGGATGGAAAAGAATAGTGGTAAGGTTCTGGAAGGTCTATGGGAAGGATAGGCAAGGGCTAAAAAAATAATAGTAAGAAGGTGGAAGAAAGTCCTTTGGACAGGCCCAAATTAAACTCTGGATAAGGCAGTGGAATAATCCTATTTATATGATCTCCTGGACCCATTTTCCCTTGCCTTTGTCTGCTACTATGTTAATAGAGAAAGAAGGCTTTTTTTCAGAGATTGACCTGGCAAAAGTCTTTGCCTTAAGGCTGAAATATTTTTAACCACCTGGCTGGTAGGCAAGAGTGGCAGTGGGTCCGGATTTAATCAGGATAAAGAGGTGCTTATGATAACATTAAAAGAAATCAATGAAAAATGGATTACATTTAAGGACCGGCAGGGGTTGGTCTGTGACCTGGAGATCCGGGAACTTATAGCCGATGCCCCAAAGGGGGTAGAGGCCTCCTTTGACCTTCAGGAATTAATGGAAGACAGGCTGGTCCTCCACCTGTCTGATCAGTTGGCCCTTTACCGGCAGGACTATGTGGATTTTATCCTTCACCACGAGTTTACCCATCTCTATGATTTTTATTCCTGTCCCTATGACAAAAACCGGCAGGAGGACTTTTTCGCCTACATGAATTCTTATTCTGAATTCCATGCCAGCCGTCTGTCCCTGGCTGACCTGCTGCGGACAGATATTTCCTGCAGGACCTTTATGGGCAGTCCGGCCGGTGCCGGTCCCGGTCTTCCCATGACGATTATGGACAGAGAAAACCTGGTTCCCAGGCCGGATGGGACTGGCAGTATCCGTCAGATGCTGAACCACTGTTTTGGACGGGCTAAGGCAGGCTTTGAAAAGTTCAGGGAGCTAAGCATACCCCAGATCTTCCAGTTCTGTTTCAAGCAGGTCATGTATGTCTTTGGCTATGTATCCCTTTTTGAGGAAAGCCAGGTCATGGTCCGCAATGTCTGCCAGGAGCTGGGGCTGACAGAAGACCTTTATATCCGCCTTTACCAGGCCCTGCTCATTTCAGATACAGAAGGCATCCTGGCTGCAGCCAAAGCGATCTATGAAGAAGCCTACGTACCCTTTGTCAAAGCATTTGCCGGGAAAGGTGGTAAGCCGGAAGAAGAGGGTGCCGACTACTGGGAAATGGTTGGCGGGGACAGCGGCGACTGGAACTGGGGCGGCCGGTCCAGGGCCAATGTAGGCGTCCGCCAGAAGTTTAAAGGCTTCCGCCGGGGCCGCAATAATACCCCTGTAAAATCCGTGGAAGACCTGAAGCGGGAAATTGGCCTTAAATAATAAAGAAAAACAGCTTGCTTTTAAGACCTCTGTCATTTAAAGTATTTATGTGGACCTTGCGGTTCCTAATTTTAAATGACGGAGGTTATTACATGTTATATGAAAATGTATATACTATGAACGGGAAGATGGTCACAGATTATGTGGTCCGCATCCTCTGCAGACATATCATCATGTTTGGAGCGGTTCTGATTGCTGTGGGCCTGGGTATGATGATCTATGTTGGCGGCTTCCAGCCCCTCTTTTTCTCGGTAGTCTTTTCGGGAATCTGTTGTGGAATCATCCTTCCACTGATTATCAATGGCAGATACAAACAGGCCTTTGCCAGCAGTGGTAACAGTAAAAAAGACCAGACCAGAATTCGCTTCCGGGACCGGAACATCACCATGGATAACCCTCAGGGCCACATGAATATCACCTACGACCAGATCGAGCGGATCAGAAAGACCAAGTATTTTTATGTATTGGACACGAAAAACAAATCTTCCCTTCTTGTTTACAAGGACGGCTTTGTAAAAGGGAACCCGGACAGCTTTTATGATTTCATCAAAGCCATTGTCCCTAAAGAAAAATAAGTCAGAAGCTTTTGGTTGTGGACCAGATTCATACATAATACATATAAGAAAACAGTCAAAAAATAATAAAGAAGCAGAAAGTCACTATGGAGATATTTTCAAATATTTCAAAGTGACTTTTTTATTTTATATCCCGTCAGTGAAAAGACTTTCCTAATTGAGTTATTGATTTCTAATCATGATTATACTAAACTAACGATAGACCAATAAGCATGGAGGGTGAGGCTATGTATCTTGAAGTAAAGGACTTGAAAAAAAGCTATGGAGAGGGCAGTTCTTATGTGCAGGTGCTGAAAGGGATCAATACTAGTCTGGATGCAGGGAAAATGTGTGTGATCCAGGGATCCAGCGGGTCTGGCAAATCAACCTTACTCAACTGCATTGGGGGCCTGGATAAGATGGATTCAGGTTCCGTTAAAGTCGACGGCCAGGAGATCGCCGGTCTCAAACCCGACGGCCTTTCTGAATACAGAAGGAAGAAGCTGGGCTTTATCTTCCAGTTTTATAATCTGATTCCTGACCTGACGGTCAAGGAGAATATACAGATCTGCCAGTATTTGACCAAAGAGCCTCTGCCCATGGGCCAGCTTCTGGAGACCCTGGGTCTGGTGGAACATCAGAACAAGTTCCCATCCCAGCTTTCGGGAGGTCAGCAGCAGCGTTGTGCCATAGCCCGGGCTCTTATTAAGAACCCTAAGCTGCTGCTTTGTGATGAGCCTACGGGAGCTCTTGATTCCAAAACCTCCAGGGATATCCTGGTTCTGCTGGAGGAGATTAATAGAATTTACGGGACTACCATGTTGATTGTCACCCACAACAATGCCATCAGAAAGATGGTTCATAAGGTGATTCATATTAAGGACGGGGAGATCAGCAGGGAATATGAGAACCAGGTCAGGGTCCCGGCTGCCCAGCTGGAGGATCTGTGATGCAAAGGATACTGAGAAAGAGGATTCTGAGGGACCTGGTCAGGAATTTTCCCCGTTATCTTGCCCTGGGCCTGATGATCATCTTTGGAATCTATATTATTATCAGTTTAATCGGGTCTGCTGATACAGTGATTGTCCGGACCCAGACCAGTGATGCTGACCACCATGTGGAAGACGGCCGCTTTTCTACCTTTGTTCCCCTTAAAGAAGAGGAAATCAAAGAATTGACAGCGGCGGGGATTACTTTGGAAAAGCTTTTTTTCCTGGACTTTAAACTGGAGGACCAGTCCTCTCTCCGGGTCTTTAAGGTCAGGCAGGAGATCGACCAGATTGTCTGCGACCAGGGCCAGGAGCCCCGGGACCAGGAAACCGGCATTAGGAAAACCAGTGGCAGGAAAACCGACAGTAGGGAAACCGGCAGTAGTCAGACAGCCGGCGGAGAGGGTAAGTATAGTAAGGAAAAAGAAACAGGGTCCG
>CAMOZD010000093.1 GCA_946630645.1 uncultured Lachnospiraceae bacterium | reverse complement strand
GCACATATCATAGATTGTCAGCAAGGCCACCTGGACCCCGGTCAGGGCCTCCATCTCCACCCCGGTTTTTCCGGTAGTTTTTGCTTTACAGAAGGCCTTGATGGCACAGGCCTCTTCCTCCAGCTCAAACCAGACCTCCAGACCGGTCAGGTTCAGGTTATGGCAGAGAGGAATCAGGTCAGAGGTCTTCTTAGCCCCCATGATACCGGCAATCCGGGCAACGCCCAGAACGTCCCCCTTCTTCATCTGGCCGGCCTTCACCTTCCCATAGCACTCCTCAGACATGGTGATACGGCCACAGGCCGTGGCCTCCCGCCGGGTCACATCCTTCCCGGAAATATCCACCATCCAGGCATTGCCCTCAGCGTCGAAATGTGTAAAATCCACAGGATCACCTACTTTCCAAAACCGCAGTTGGGATAGGTACAGACGGGACAGTTGAGACAAAGCCCGCCCTCTCCCAGGTCTGCCAGGTCCCTGGCGTCAATCATATCCCCAGCCAGGAGACGAGGCAGGACCAGGTCAAATATGGTTCTTCCCGCATACATGACACAGCCGGGCAGGCCGGCCACAGGCACGGTCTCTTTATAGTAGCTTAAAAGGAACATGGCTCCCGGCAGGACCGGAGCCCCGTAGGATACGATCCTGGCCCCGGTATTTTTTATGGCCAAAGGCGTGCGGTCATCGGGGTCCACACTCATACCACCGGTGCAGAGCACCAGCTCGGCCCCCTTATCTATCTGACTTAGGATAGCTTCCGTAATCATCTCATGGTTGTCATCACAGATGGCATGGTCTATGACCTCCACCCCGTAAGCGGCCAGCTTCCTTTCCAGAATAGGAGTAAATGTATCCTGGATCCTGCCGTGATAGACCTCACTGCCGGTGGTCACGATACCGGCCTTCTTTTTCAGGAAGGGCAGGACGGCAAAGAGGGGATCTCTTCCCGCGGCCTCCTTAGCCCTTTCCATCTTGTCCTTTTCAATCACCAGGGGAATAATCCTGGTACCGGCCAGCTTGTCACCTTTACGGACGGGAAAATCCCCATGCCGGCTGGCAATCATCATTTCTCCAAGACCATTGACGGCCCTCAGGCCATCCCTGCGGATCTTAAAAAGGCCGTCCACGTCGGCGATCAGCTCAATCTTTCCTTCCTTAACCTCTGTGGGATGCATGCCCGGCCCCTGACAGATCTGTCTTAAGATCTCTGCCGCCTCATTTTCATGGAGCATCTTCTCATTGCGCTCCCATACATAGACATTCTCCTTGCCCACAGAGAGCAGGACCGGGATATCTTCTTCCCGGATAATATGGCCCTTGCGAAAGACCGGCCCCTTTTTCTCCCCGACGATAATCTGGGTGATGTCATGGCAGAGGACCTGGCCCACTGCATCTGTTACTTTCATTGTTTTCATTTTAAACACCCCTTTATGAATCTAACCCTTTTTCTCACAATCCCACATTCATAGCTCCCGGCCGAGAACCGGTTCCAGTCCCACCGCGGGCTGCAGATCTTGCCTGACCACGGGGCACGGATCTTACCTCTCGCAAGTCACGGAACTTGAATCACCATAGGTCACAGATCCTGCCTCGTCGCAGGCCACGGAGCTTGACTGGCCATAGGTCACGGATCTTGCCTCTCGCAAGTCACGGAACTTGAATCACCATAGGTCACAGATCCTGCCTCGTCGCAGGCCACGGAGCTTGACTGGCCATAGGTCACAGATCTTGCCTCGCAGCAGGTCTCAAATCCTGCCTGGACTGCTGACCGGGGCCGGCTGTTGGCCCCGTGACTGCATAATAAAAAGAGGAGACCCGCCTGGAAAATCAGACAGTCCTCCCCCTTGGTATCACTGTCTCCTTCTCAAACACGGAAAGTCATACCGTTTCCCGTATGGCTCTGAGTCCGGAATACTTTCGGACGACGGTCTGCTGACCCTGGATGGATCTTTAGGTCCACAGACTCGGAAACTATATCATGCTATGCTCATTATTCATTATTTCATATTTATTTCCATTATGTGTTTTTATTATACTATATTTCCCAACATCCAAAAACAAAAAAAACTTAATTTTCACGGCTTTCTTCCCTGCTTTCCGGCCCAGATCCCTCTTAAAACAAAAGAACCAGCCCGGTATAAGCCAGACTGGCCTTTTATCATCTTTAACTACTTATCATTTTTAACTGATTATCATCTTTAATTATTGAAATACTGTATTCAAGAGTAATCCTCTATGACCGGTTTCCCGGCTGCGGTCAAGTCCTTACCCTGAAATAATCGCAGCCCTTTCCTAAAGGTAGTCGTACTTCTTCCTGAAGGCAAAAATACATACCAGGCTAAGGATAAAGCATCCTATCTCCGAAGCCACGGAGGAGATCCAGACACCATCCAGACCCCAGATCAGGGGCAGGGAGAAGACCAGGATCACCGGCAGAATCAGACTTCTGACCATGGAAATAATGGCTGAAACCAATCCATTATTAAGGGCCGTAAAGAGGGCCGAGGCCATGATATTCAGTCCCGCGAACAGATACATGGGACTGTAGATCCGGCAGGCCCGGACCGTCATTTCATAGAGATCCGGGTGGTTGCGGACGAAGATTCCGCAGAGTACCTCAGCACCGAAAAAGGAGCTGGCGAAAATGATAAGGCAACAGGCACCGACTATGGTATAGCAGACCTTGAAAAGGTTCTTCAGTTCCTTCTTATTGTCTGCACCGTACTGGTAGCCGATGACCGGCACGGCCTCCATGTCAAATCCGGTAAAAATACAGAGGAAGAGGATACCGAAGTACATGAGAGTACCGTAGGCATTGATTCCATTCTCGCCGGCAAGCTTGTTGAGCTGGTAGTTGTACAGCATACCCACCACAGAGGATGCGATATAGGACAACATCTCCGAAGCTCCGTTGCTGCAGACCTTGGTCAGCACCTTTACTTCCATCCTGGTGCGGGCGTATTTCAGCTGGTCCACCTTTCCCTTGAAGATAAAGAAGGCAGGAATGATGGCGGCCACTGCCTCGCCCATGACGGAGGCTGCCGCTGCACCGGTCAGGCCCCACTTGAAGACGATGATGAAGATGGCATCGAAAACCATGTTGGTCAGACCGGCAAGGATGGTGGCGGCAAAGGCCAGCTTCTGCTTGTCCGCCATAACCAGAAAGCTCTGGAAAGCATACTGGAAGACAGAAAATATGGTGCCTATCAGGATGATCTTACCGTAGGCCATACAGCCCGCATGAAGGGCCGCATTCGCCTTCTGCCAGTCCACAAAAGGATCCATCAGCAGGAATTCCAGGGCCGTCATGATGATGGCCAGGATAAGACCCAGCTGCAGGATCATACTGAAGATCTGGCTGGCCCTCTCCTTGTTCCCCTGACCCAGCACCATGCTGATCAGGGCACTTCCGCCGGTACCCAGCATAAATCCCACGGTGGGGAATACGATGATATAGGGACTCATCATATTCACCGCCGCATAGGAGATCTCATCGGTAAAATTCACGATAAACCAGCCGTCTACCACAGAGTAGAGGGAGGTACACAGAAGAGAGAAGATAGGCAGGAGGGTATAACGGATCATCTTGCCCACTGTAAAATGGTCAGAGACTTTTATAGATTTTCTCTTTTCATCGATCTCCTCTACTTTTCCCTTTATTTTTTCCCCTTGGCCTTCTAACTTCTCCTTTATTACTGCCTGTTGGTTTCCTGCCTTTTCCTTTATTTCTTCTTTTTTCTCCTCTAAACTACTCTTTAATTTTGCTTCTTCGTCTTTTAAGTTTTCCTTTAAATTTGCTTCTTTGTCTTTCAGACTATCCTTCAATTTTGTCTCTTTGTCTTTCAGACTATCCTTCAATTTTGTCTCTTTGTCCTCCAAGCTATTCTTTATGTTGTCTTCTAATCTGTCCTTACTCATGGTCCAATATTTCCCCTAAGAAATGGCCCTCAAGACCCATGGCGGCAATCTGTTCCATACAGTCAAGCATATGGTCCATAAAAGCCTGGCTGTAACGGTTGGCATGATAGTCGATCCGGATCTGGTAACTGTCTTCGAGAGGCAGAATCTGGACAACCATCCTGGTCAAGGAACTTCCCACATCCTCGGAAAGCCATTCCAGCTCAAGAGGTTTGCCGTCCATAGTCATCTGCTCTTCCTCCGACTGAAAAACAAAGAGGTAGTCAAACATATTGGGGAACTGGCCCGTCATTTCCTCAAGGGGGATGGCTGTGTTGCCCATGGTGCGGATCAGCTGCCTCTGGGTTTCAAGGAGGAAATCATGGAAACTTCTGTCCTTGTCAGCCTTGACACATACAGGCAGCAGAGTGGCAAAGAAACCAAAGGTATTATTAAAACGGTAGTCATTTCTTCCGTTGTAGGCCAGCATATAGGAGGACTGGTCCTGGCCGGTGAGGGCGGAAAAGGTGAGGGCCGTCAGACCGGCAAAGAAAGAGTTGGCCGTAGTCTTGGTCTCTTTGCAGTAATCCAGAATCTTGTCCTTGCCTACAGACAGGGTCCGCTCAGCAGTTCCCAGGCGGATCTCCTCTTCCTTCAGGTCTCCCTCCACATTCATCCAGCCGTCCATGTCTTTTGTCATCTGCCTGTAGTAGCCCAGGGTCTGGGCGTAGAGTGGCGACTCCATAAACTCAAAGTTCTCATCGCCTGCGTCAAAGATGGTGGCAAACTCCTTGTCCAGTTCCTTACCTTCGTAGGCCAGGGCGATATCTCTGACCAGGATGTCGATGGAGTCAGCGTCGGTGATCGCGTGGGCAAAGCGGATAAAGAGATGTTTCTTCTCTTCCGTCTCGTAAAGACGAATCAGATAAAGTGGAAGGTCTTTGGGATCCATCAGCTCCGAAGCCAGCTTCTCTTTGATTCCTGCCATCTGGTCTTCGGAAACCTTCTCGATCTCCGGCTCATAATATTTGGACACATCCTCACAGGGAATCTGCCAAACCTTGCCATCGGCAATCTCGAAGCGGCTGGACATGCCGGGATGATTAAGGATGGCCGTCTTAAGGGCCTTAAGCAGCCGGTCTGAGTCCACGGAGGCATCCATGGTGATCATCACCGGAATAGTGTGGGACGGCGCATTTTCCTGCACCCACTGAACGTAATCCACACTCTGGATGATCAGGGCCGGGTAACGGTCCTTCTTCTCCCGCTGCTTGAGCTTGGGCTTGGACTGGATCATCTGCTCCAGCTGCAGAACGGAAGGATTATCTTCCATATCTTTAATATTGAGGGCCACCTGGTACTCATCGCCCAGGAAGCCTAAGAGAACGATCACATCCAGGGAGGACATACCGGCATCAAAGAGGTTCGTGTCAATTCCGATGTCCGCGTCAGTGATGACAGACCGCACTCTCTCCAGAATCTTCTCCTGCATGGGGGTCTCTGCTTCCCGTACTTCCACCTTGGGCAGCTCCGGCTTGGGCAGGGACTTCCTGTCAATCTTCCTGTTGGCCGTCAGAGGCATCTCATCAAGCTGGACAAAGATCTCCGGTACCATATAGTGGGCCAGATGTTCTTTGGCAAAGGCCTTAAGCTCCTCCTTATCCACGGGTCCCCTCACGGTATAGTAGAGGCAGAGATAACGGTTTTCAATGGGGGCTGCGGCACAGAGGTCGATCATCGGATGCTTGCTCATGTTCTCCTCAATCTCTCCTAATTCGATACGGAGACCGTGAAGCTTGATCTGGGAATCCTGTCTGCCATGGTACTCGATCTCCCCGTCCTCTGTAA
>CAMOZD010000092.1 GCA_946630645.1 uncultured Lachnospiraceae bacterium | reverse complement strand
CCCGTGTCACCGGAGGTGGCTGTCAGAATTACGATCTCATTGCTGACCTTATTCGTCTTTGCACTGGTGGTAAGCAGGTAGGGCAGGATGGACAGGGCCATATCCTTAAAAGCGATGGTGGCTCCGTGGAAGAGCTCTAAAAACCAGGCGTCTCCCTTTTTCACCAGCTCTGCGATATGGTCTGTGTCAAACTTTTTATCGTAGGCACTGTTGATACAGTGTTTTAATTCTTCTTCCGTGAAGTCTGTCAGGAACAGCCTCATCACCTCATAAGCAACTTCCTGGTAAGACATGGCGGAAAGGTCCTTAAGGGGGGTCTCAAGCCGGGGAATCTCCGTGGGAACATAGAGGCCGCCCTGGCCTGCCAGCCCTCTGAGGATGGCCTCAGAAGCAGTTGCCGTCTCATTATTATTTCTCGTACTCTTATAAATCAAATTCATCTTATCCTCCAATGGATCATTCCTCTACGATTGCATCTAGAATCCAGCTGTTAATATATCATAAAGTTTCTGCTTTCACAAGGGCATCCCGCCTCCTGGCATCCTGGTCCAGGTAGGCGACGGCCCGGTAAAGAAAGAGCAGACCGATCAGGATACCGGCCAGTCCGGCCAGTTTAAAGAAGGTAAAAGAAAACATTTTCCCTGAATTGTCAAAGCCTATATGGCTGCAGAAAGCATTGATCACACTGTTGTCCCCTGTGATATTGGCCAGGTAACCAGTCAGACATACCAAGGGATTGAAGCTCACCAGCAGCATGCAGATATCGGCGCTGTCAGCCACCGCGTCAGCTCCCTGGGACAAGGCCGCCACGGAATGGATAAACTCCGACAGCAGCAGGGTACCCGTAAAGAAGAAAAGGTTGATAAAAACATCCAGGGAAAAACCTCTTATACCATTCTGCCGGCAGATGAAGGCATAGACGGCAATAGACCCGCTCCAGAAGGAGAAGAACATGAGCATAAAACCCAGTCTGATAATCTCTGTCCAGGCCACACCACTGTAGATACAGGCCAGGGAAAGCACCGGCAGACTGGATATGTAGAGCAGCAGAGCTATGGACATAATCAGTCCTATTTTGGAAAGGACATACTTCCGGGAAAAACCGGGAATGACCCTGTATCGCCTGAGCATCTCCCCGTCATTGTCCCTGATAAAGATACCCCATACGGAAAAAGGTATAAAAAGAAGAATAAGACCCACCTGAATGGCACTGATGATAAAATACTGAAAGCGGTAGACCGCCGGGTCAAAATAGTATCCCTCCTGGAAGGACTCTGTATTAAAAATCATAAAAAGAATGATAATCAGGGCCAGCACGGCATTATAGAAAATAATGGAGACTGCCAGACGGTTGCTCCGTCCTTCCCGCAGCCACTCTGCCCTTAAGAGAGGATTCAGCATCTCTATACCTCACAATCATAAAGCTTTTAATGCCAATGGGTTATTATACCGCCGGTCTATCCTTACCGCCAGAGTATATCATCAAGATTAATACGGTCCCTGGTATAATTCTGCAGGAGCACCCCGTTCTTGACGATCGCAGACAGAAGCCTGGCCTCCTCAATGTCATCTCCCCTGAAACGGAATATGACATGGCTGCCATCGACGATGACCCGCTCCACCAGATCGTTGGTTTTAAGTACATCCAGGGCTCCGTCCATGTTACTTAAGACATGCATGCGGACCGGCCTTTCATGCATAATCTGCTCCACTACTTCCTCTATGGGACCGCTGACGGCAATCTTCCCCTCCTCAAAGACAAGAACATCTGTCAAAAGACCTGTCATCTCAGGAACCATGGAGCAGTTCAGCAGGATGGACATGCCCTGGTCATGGAACTGGACCAGGAGATTCTTCATCCGCTCCCTGCCCAGGCCGTCAAGACCATTGAAGGGGTGGTCAAGCAGCAGCCATACCGGCTCATGGATTATGGCCTGGCCAAGACTGACAAAGGGCCTCATCTCCAGAGGCAGTTCCTCCAGATAAAGGTCTGTATATTTTTCAAGATCCAGCAGCTCAATGATATCCTCTATACGGATCCGGGCCATTCTGCCCCGTATTTTATAGATGGACAGACACATCTCATAGTACTCAAAAAGCTTCAGCTGATGGAAAAACACATGGTCATCGGACATGTAGCCATACTTCATAAAGGTCCCGGCCTTTTTGTCAAAAACCGAATCCCCTTCCAGAAAGACATCCCCCTCATCCGGATATTCTATGGCGGCGGCAGTCCTCAGAACCATTCTTTTGGCATCGGAGTCAGGACCTAAAAGACCTACAATAGACCCGTCGACAACTTCCATATTCAATTGGTCAAGGATCCTGCGGTTATCTCTACTCACCGTCAGATTCTGAAATTCCAGCATTTTCTTCTACCTTCTCTAAATCCTTCAGCTCCGCACTGATCAGAGGGGCCACATCCTGGGTCACCCCATTGGGAAGCTGGTAGGTCAGTTTCATCACATTCATTTCTGACAGGTAGGGTTCCAGCTGTTCACAGCCCAGGGAATCCCCCTCCTTGTCAAGGATTTTATCCCTTCTCTTATTTTCATAATTGTAAGCATAAATAGTCCCGGTAAAGGAATCTTTCTCCCTGGTCAGGCTCCACATCAGCTTATGCTTATCGAAAGCATATTTGGCTTCCACCCAGTCGCCATCAAGATAGTCCTCACTGAGAGAACTGTCTTCCTCCGACTTCTGGAGGGCTGAGCTGTTGATGTTGGACAGACGGGTGATATCCTCCTTGCCAGGCATATCATAGTAATTGATAAAAAGACTGATATGGTTCCGCAGCTTATTTTTGTCAGAAAACAGGTTGAAATCATCCTTATCTGTAAGACCGATCAGCAGTATCTGGTCCCGGCCTTCCGTAGAATTCATATAGATCTCTCTTACGTAGGACAGAAGGTTGGCGACTACACTGGTCTCCCTGTCTGACAGGTCGGCAGGTATGGAGGAAGAATAGGCTTCCACATCCTCAGCCTTAATCCTGGTGCTGCTTCCAGCTGCCAGATTCCTTTTCAGTATATATTCATTTCCCCTGACCAGCAGAAGAATATCCATATCCTCACCGGATATATTTTTTACAGTTCCCTGAAAGGCTGCCTTGGCAGGCTGAAGATCGGCCGTAAAGACATTCCTCTTTCCAACCTGGCCGGGCAGCCCCGGCAGGCCATTGAGCTCCAGCAATCTGGATGAGCCGGGAATCTGCTCGTCAAAAAGAACCGCATATCCATTCTTTGTATGATTCACGGTCAGGACCTTATTGCTGCAGACCAGATTATCCTCTCCCGTCGAATCGGTTCTGAAACTATAGTCAAGAGGAATCACGCTTTTGATGGAGGAAAGGAAATTGACATCTGCCTCCTCCTTCTCCCCGTTCTGATAGAGAAAATATATGATATCCTGCTCCTGGCCTGCATCGGAAATCCGGATGGCCGAAAAAGTAGAGCCCTCCATGCCGGCGATTCCCAGGGACCGGATGGCCATAAAGGAGGTAAAAAGGATGGACAGCAGGGGAACCACTCCCCAGATCCATTCTCTCTTTTTCCGTCTGCGCAGAAAATAGTAGGCAAAAACCACCAGCAGAAAAAGATAAAGGACAAAAAGGCATCCGTAGAAAAAAGTGTTGGGCATCTGGGAATGCAGAAAAGCATAGAGAGTTTTCTGTACGTACCAGAGGGAAATGCTTTCCTTCTGGTCATTCTCCAGCTTCTCCCTGAGAAGGCCTCCCAGAAGATCGGCGCAGACCCGGTTCCTGCTGTTCCACTGAAGAAAGACACCGTCCTGGAAGCTGAAGCTGACCAGGGCCAGGCAGCCCTTGCCTGTCTTTCTGGTCCAACAGGATTCCGGACTGGAAAATCCCTGCTCATCCCAGTCCTTTTGGTCACCGGAAAGAAGGCTGGACAGCGTCAGGCTGACATTTTCCGAATTGATAGCCCGGTTTGTAAAGACCAGTCCTGAATTTTTGGTATCAACCTGGCAGCTGCCGGTCAGGTCACCCAAGCCGGATAAAACCCGGGCATGATACCTGCCCAGGGCCAGGATCAGAACTCCCTCCTCCTGGTTGACATAATTTTTAAGACAAGCCTTCTGGGCCTCATCCAGTTTTGACGTATCCACATTATCCACCACCAGGCCGGAAAGCAGTTTTAATTCCTCGATTCTTCTGGGCAGATTGGCCCTGGTGTAATAGACCATCCTGAAAGTTTTCGTTTCCCCGCCGGCACTGTATTCCAGACCATCCAGGTAGGCCAGCTTTTCAGGCCGGTCACTTACAAAACCTACATAAATATAGTTTTCCTGGTCTGCGGTCTCAGAAAGGCTGAGCCCCTGGGCCGCCCAGTCAGGCACAACAGCCTGGGAGATCTCTTCCGTGCCAAAAGAATCATGAATGGCAAAACCGAAACAGGAGGGATTACCCAGATAAGGGACCTGCAGGTCCACCCTGGTGACTACGCCCTTGACACAGCTGACGGCAGCCTGGTAATCAATCCCACTTCCTGACTGGCCCGGCAGGGTAATCTTCATGACACCGATGAAGGAGTCTTTTTTACAGCTGACCTGGAGAGCAACCGGCACCTCTTTATTCCTGGGAATAAAGCCGGCAGTGCCAAAGGTCACAGTCCCCCTCAGGGCTTCCGTCTCAAAACGGAAGGAGGAACCATTACCTTCCGGGGCGGTCAGTTTCTCCCAGCTGACTGTCTTTTTCTCCACCTGGCTTTTGCGGTGACAGCTATAAAATAAGAACATAGCCGCACAGAGGATCACAAGAATCGATATGATTATTTTCTTGTATGTTCGGAACAGATTATTAATCATGGCACTCCTAAGGGCAATTAATTCTTTCTTTTAGAGGATACCAGGGGCAGCTCAATCTGGAAACAGGTTCCCGATTCGTCACTGCTGGCCCAGATATTGCCATCATGGAGACCCACTACATTTTTGGCGATGGCCAGACCCAGACCGGTTCCTCCTGTCTGGGTGGACCGGGAGGTCTCCACCCTGTAAAACTTTTCAAATATCTTTTCCAGGTCTGTACCTGGTATGATTCTTCCGTAATTTATGATAGATACATAGGCCATCTTATCCTTCTGGCCTGTGCGGATCTCCACCTGTTTGCCGTCAGAACCATATTTGACGGCATTGGAGATCAGGTTGCCTATGGCCCTGGCCAGCAGGTCACCGTTAGCCTCAATATTCAGGGCCACGTCAGAGTACTCTGCCTTGCATTCCAGATGATTCTCCTTAAAAATCGGGTAGAACTCATCCACAAGCTGGGGCACAAAAAGATTAAGATCCAGAATCTCTTTCCGGACCTTCACCTTATTGATATCATACCTGGTATAATCGAAGAGGTCCTTGACCAGCTGCTCTAACTGCTTGGCTTTGGAGGAAACGATCCCCAGATATTTCTGCTTCTGTTCTTCGGTCAGAAAATCTCCCTGGGTAAGCAGGTCCAGATAGCCGAGAATGGAAGTAAGAGGGGTTCTCAGATCATGGGCCACATTGGTAATCAGCTCGTCCTTGGTCTGCTCCGCCGTCCGCTGGGCTTCCATGGTATTGTAGAGATTCCGCCTCATCTCATTGATGGAACCGGCAATCTCAGAGAACTCATCTTCTCCCTGGACAGGGATATCCTCCGTAAAGTCACCGGTCTTCATCTTCTCAACGCCATTGATGATCTCTCTCACATACATGACAAAATTATGGGAGAAAAAAATGAAATATAAAATAAGCAATATAA
>CAMOZD010000091.1 GCA_946630645.1 uncultured Lachnospiraceae bacterium | reverse complement strand
CCACCAGGAGTGAGGAGAGGCGGCCTGCCGGTTCCAGAAGAATATCATCTTCCACAACGGCCGGGACAGTCATTCCAACTGCACCCCTGATACTGCCTCTTGGTCCCTGCAGTGGCTGCTGCAGGGCGATATATATAAACCTGCTGTGGCGCACTGCATCAGTTTTGCAGTGCAGCAGACAGATTTCCATCTCTTTAACATAGGTATCGCTGATCTTCTCCCGGTTTCTAAAACCTTCCATCAGCTTTTGCTGCAGCCTGCCGGAATCAGAAAGGGAGGCTGCGGCAATTTCAATCAGGCCGTCAACGGAATCTACCTTTTCCACCGGAACGATGCGGAAATGCTCTGTCAATTCCACAATCTCCGTACCCAGGTCAGACATGGTCCTGATGTTATCCAGGGACAGGGAAGACTGGATTCCGGTCTTTTGGCTGATCCGGTCCTGCAGATGGCCCCTGTTGATCTCACCCAAAGCATTTTTAATCATCATTTTATCCTGGACCTGCAGAACCTTGTTGACGCACAGGTGGGGGAAATCCGTATGAATCTCCGCTGTAGATATGATCAGGTCGATTCCCTCTCTTTTCAGCCGGCCTTCATTGATGGAAAATGCCGAGCTGATACTCCGGATCTCAATCTCCGGAAAGCTTTTGACCAGGGAGGCTGCCAGCATCCTGGAGCTGGCGATTCCTACCGGGCAGACCACCACCACAGCCACTTTCCTGGCATTTTTCTGCAGCCGCTCTGCCGCTGCCGCAAAATGCATGGCAATGAAGCCGATATCCGATTCTTTCAGGTCTTTGGGATAAATCCACTCTCTCAGAACCTGGCAGGCTGTCTCCACGGCAGTGTAGATACTGGGATAGTTTTCTTTAATGACTGCAGACTGGCTGCTTCCCACAATCAGATCCAGGGATATCCTTTTCTTCATGATGGCAATATGTTCTGCCAGATCATCAATCATGGTACTTTCACTTTTAAAGGGAATGCCGGTAAGCTGCTCCACCACACCTACCATGGACAGGACGATATAGCGGACATTGATATCCTGCAGAGGATCATCCAGCCTGGAAGAAGAAGACCAGACTCTCAAAGTAAGCAGGTAGGTGGTCATATGAGCGACCTCTTCCTCTGGAACCTCCATGTCGAATTCCTGACTGATCATACCAGCCAGTTCCTTGGCCAGCTTGTACTCTCTGCTGCTGACAATATGGTCCATACCCTCCGGCATGGTTCTCAGGTAGCGGTCTTTCTGCATCCGGTAGACAGCCAGAGAAATCCGGTTGACAAGACTGATCTTGCTGCTGTCCACATAGTTTACCTGCAGAGTCTCCTCACAGTATCTGCAGGCTTTGCGGGCAAACTGGATGATATCTTCCTGGAAGAAAGGAATCAGAGGATGATCCATCCATATATTTTTATCGTCTTCTTTATCATACCGGCCGATGAGAACCGGCATCCGGTTCACATCAAGAAATTCAAATATGGCATTGACAATAGCCTGGCGGCGGCTGGCCTCGTCCCCGGTCATAAAGATGCCAAGGCCGGGACGGCGGTTGATCTTAATGTTATAATCCTCCAGCCATGTGTCCAGCACATCCAGGTCTGTATATAGAGTTCCTTCGGAAATGTCATAAACAGATGTAAAGGCATAGGCCTTGAAAGGACTTACCGCAAAGAAAAGGCTGCCCAGAATCCTGGCCCGGCGGTCATCCTTACTGTAGTGGACCACTTCCTTTTCTATATGGAGAAGTTCCTCAACCAGGGCAAGATTCTCCGCTGTCTCCTCAATGGCTACACCGGTTCCTCTTTTCCTGACAAAACGGAAATCATTTTCCTCCAGCCACTCCTCTACCTGGGGCAGCTCCCGCAGGACTGTCCGGTTGGATACAGAAAGCTTTTCAGAGATGGCAGCCACGGTCACGGGTCTGCCCTTCATCTGTACAAGTGTATGAATAATCGCTTTTTGACGTTTGGAAAGATTGTTCTTCTCTTTTTTTTTGCCCGGGCTTTTGCCGCTGGCATTAGGATCCTGTTTAGTCATTCCATATTTCCTCCTCTGTAGTTTTTATTATAAAGAATATTCTTTTGAAATAAAATAAAAGGATATAACAGTTTTGTCATAATGTAAAAATGACAAAGATATAAAGCCCTAGTCATCTCCAAAAGTGACATAATA
This sequence comes from uncultured Lachnospiraceae bacterium, assembly GCA_946630645.1. Taxonomy (GTDB): domain Bacteria; phylum Bacillota; class Clostridia; order Lachnospirales; family Lachnospiraceae; genus Anaerobutyricum. The sequence goes on along the minus strand of CAMOZD010000091.1, from coordinate 3,596 downwards.
TCTAGTATTATAAAAATATAACAACAATAATAAAAGCGGAGTCCACAGGCCGGTTTCCAGGCCTCAATGTTAAGTCTGGATAAAAATGACCGGCACATGAACTCCGCTTTATTTATTAATATATTCTTAAATCTCCTGCTTCTAACCTAATCTGTCACTTTAAAAGTTTTGCATCCCTTAATGTACAGAAAACCATATCTGCTTCCTCATAGGTATCATAAATACCCGTCACTGTGATTTCCTCCCCGTCAGCCGGGTAGTCCTGGGGCCCCTGTGCATCAGCCAGGACATATTCGATGCCCTGGGAACAGCAGGCCGTGGCATCCTGGATAATACAGGCATAATAGTACTTGCCAGTGGATTCATCATGTATACTGGCTGCCGTCCCTTTCATCTTCACTGTTTCCCCCACATAATTGTCAGGCGTAGTAACCATATTATAGACTTCAGAATAGACCATGGTACTTGAGAGGGTTGTCAAATCAACATCAATCACATCCGGATTATTGACCTGAAGTTCTGTCTGGTCAGTCTGGTCCCCCTGACTGCTTTCACCGGCAGGAGCCTGACTGCTTTCATCAGCAACAGCCTGACTGTCATCATCCCCGACAGCTGACTGGTTTCCATCATCGGATACTTCTGACTCTGTCTTTTTTTCCTCCTCTTCCACCCCGGCTTCCAGAACCTCATCAACACCGGAAGACTTTTTTACTTTATTTCCTGCTCCCTGATCACTGCCGCCACAGCCTGCCAAACCAAAAGCCAGCAGCAGACATAAGAGCAAGGTTAAACATTTTCTCATTAATACATACCTCCCATGGGGATCTCTGTTTATCTATCCTTTATATTCCAGCTTACTGCAATGATTCTTTCAAAACAGCCAGATTCCCTTCCATAATAGACAGATAAGTGACTCCATCTGCAAGGTCCTTTGAAGTTGTGGACTGCATGGAATCCAGCGTCAGGATTTTCTGGTCTTTTGTTTTAGTGTTCTCTATAATAGCTTGAGCAATCCTGTGGTCACTTCCCTCTATGGTCATCACGTTATGCAGAGAGAGCTCATCAATTTTTCCGGCAAGGAAAGTAATGGTCTCAAAGCTGGCCTCTGTCTCTGCGGAACAACCCACAAAGGCAGCATAGTATGAAAGCCCGTAATCATCCACCAGATAACGGAAGGGGAACCGGTCTCCGAAGACCAGAGTCTTTACTGCAGCCGCAGAAACCGTTTCCTGATAATCCTTGTCAAGGGCGGTCAGTTTCTCTGTGTATGCAGCAGCATTTTCCTTATAGCTGTCGGAATGGTCCGGATCGATAGATTCGAGAGCTTCAGCTATCGCTTCAACGAGAACACGGCTATTGTTCAGGGAAAGCCATACATGCTCATCATATTCTATCTCGCCCTCTTCATGGTCATGGCCATCTTCCTCGTGCTCTTCAGCTTCCTCATGCTCGTGTTCATCTTCTTCCTGGCCTTCATCTTCCTCGTGGTCATGTTCATGCTCTTCCTCCTGCATGCCCTCGACCATCTCTTCTTCTTTAATGGAAGTCCCCAGGGTCTCCATCAGATTGATCACTACCATGTCTTTGTTCGCCGCTTCCTGCAGGGCATCTTCCACCCAGGCATCAGATTCTCCTCCCACATAAACGAAAAGGTCGCAGGTGGCTATCTTTAGGATATCTTCCGCCGTAGGCTGATAGCTGTGGATGTCTACGCCATTGTCAAGAAGCATGGTAACATCCGCCTCGGACTTCCTGTCACCAAGAACATTTGTTACCCAGTCATATGCCGGGAAAATAGTAGTAACAATCTGAATTTTCCCTGGATCCATGGAAGTCTGCCCACTGCCACTTTTACCCTGACCTTTTCCTGAACCACAGCCGCAAAGACTGGCTGCCAACAGGATAACTGTCATAATAATAGAAATATATTTTTTCATAATGATTAACCTCCGTCCTGATAGATGTCTCATGATATAGAAAGATTCCGTTTTTTACGCTTCCCTGAAACAAAAAAACAGCCTGGCTGGTCTCTTAATTATGCAGAACATAAACCTGTAAACCTGAGTCAATCTGCCTGGAAAAGACCCGTCTGGCCCCTGACAGAGATTTTTTAATTGTTGAGACGGATTTTCCGGGAGACAAGAGTCTCCTTAAAGAGGCAAAGAATATGATTTCCTGCTGTCAAAAAAACCAGAAAAGAGAAAAAACAAGGTTCAAAGAGACTGACCACGCCGCTGCCAATCTGCCGCAAGGCCTGCCGGCATTGCAGGATGCATGCACAGACAGGACAGTGATGACCCGAACATTCATGGCCACTTTCCGCTACAATATAAAAATTGGATAATAGGAGAATAACAAGCATGACCAGGGCTGCCAGACCTGCGGTAACTCTACTGCTTTTAGCATGCCCGGTATGGTTAACCATAATATGATTCATTACTAACTCCTCCTTCCTGAAAACTGCCATGACGGAATAATATTCCCTCATTCCACAAATACTATGACAACAAAATATGAAAACCGTTCTCAATTATAGCATTGACCACAGTCCATGTCAACGTATTTGAAAACGGTTCTCATGTTTAATCTTTTTTAAATTTTACCTGCTCCAGTTCCAGGAGCCTTATCTTTTTGTCGAGGCCACCGGCATAACCGGTCAGACTTCCATCGGAACCCAGGACACGGTGACAGGGAACTATGATAGATAAGGGATTATGGCTGACGGCCCCGCCCACAGCCTGGGCCGACATGCTTTTCAGGCCCATCCCGCGCGCCAGGATCTCCGCAATCTGGCCATAGGTCATGGTCTCCCCATAGGAAATAGTCAAAAGGATCTGCCAGACCCTCTTCCTGAAATCCGTCCCCCTCAGTTCCAAAGCTGGCATGAAATCGGGAACTCTTCCTTGAAAATAAATATCCAGCCATCTTTTTGTCTGATCAAAAACCGGCAGATCTTTTTCTTCATAGTCTGCTTTCATGCCAAAGCCATAATATTTCTGACCGTCGAACCATAGACCAGTCAGCTTATCTCCGTCGGAGGCCAAAGTGATTCCACCGAGAGGAGAATCGTAGTGATTGATATAATCTAAGTGGCTGATGTAGTCCGTCCTGGACTTCTCTGCCTGCTTTTCTGCCTGCTTTTCTGCCTGCTTTTCTGTCCGCTTTTCTGTCCGCTTCTCTGCCTGCTTTAGTTTCACTTTCTCTGCTTGCTGTTCCGCCTGCTTGTCTCCCTTTTTTTCCCTCATGGCAGAACCTCCTCCAGAAAAGCCAGGGCCTCCTTCTTCATAATCTCCCGGTCCTTACCTTCAAAGCCATGACCGGCACCTTCCATGACATGAAGCCTGGCTTTTGGGAAATATTTCAAAGCTTTTCTGGAATAAGAGATGGGAACAATCTGGTCCTGGTCGCCATGAACGATTAATACCTTTCCCGGAAATCTGCTGATAACCTGGTAAATGTCCTGGGAAAGGGAGTCTTCCCCATAAATCTTTCCCAATGTGCAATCCCATTGATGGTAGTGGTCCGGAAAACTTCCATGGGCCTTCAGGTAATTTTCGGCATCATCCTGGATCACATAGGCGGGATACAATAGAATC
>CAMOZD010000090.1 GCA_946630645.1 uncultured Lachnospiraceae bacterium | reverse complement strand
TATAATTCCAAAGGGTGCTCTACCCTAATTTTTCCTACAGTAAGTTTACGCCGTCAATATGTTAATAAAATCTTGAAAATAGGCTTGTATAGTGATATATTCATGATATAGCAGTGGACCTATTTAAAAGAAAAAAGAAAGGATGTGACCATAAGAAGTATCGTCAGGGTCTTTTGGTAATAAAGGTATTACATTTAAAAAAGATATGCGATAAAGTAAGAGCCAATTGAAAAGAGAGGATCAATATGAGAGAGCAGAGAAAGTATTTGAGGGGAATTATGTCAATACTGGCCCTTGTTTTCCTGCTGGCCATTGTATCCAAAGTTAACGTAAAAGCCGCGACACCTACATCGGACGGATTTAGTGTACATCATATCAGTAATGACCGGACCGTAGTAGGAATTGATCTGCCGAATAATCATATCATGAAGCAGGCAGAGCTGATTGACGCTAAAGGCAATATTCTGAAATCCCAGAAATGTGTGAAGTTTGTTGTGTTTACCGGGCTTTCTCCCAACAATGTTTACCGTTGCCGCTACCGTACACTGATTCGTGATTATACACTTGATAAGTATGTAGTCAGTTCGGAATGGTCGGAGATGATTGGATTCATCCCCACCACCTATACGATGAAACAGGTAGGGGCCAAGAGAGCATTTACCATTGCCATGCCCAAGGTTTACGGCGTAGCCAAATATAAGGTATTCATGTCTAAAAAACAGCATACCGGCTACGTGGCGGTGAAGAAGGCGAAACCTGGTAAGACCGTAAAGATCAGCAAGTTTAAGGGAAAGAAACTTAAGAAGAATACCTATTATTACGTAAGAATATACCCGATTTTAAAGAACAAGATGGTATGTTATCCAAGCACATCACGAATAATCTTTAAGAAGAATTAGGAACTGCTGCAGTCCTTTCAGTAGAATAAGAAACATTTTCAAGCTGATTCCGTTGAAAAGGAAGAGATTTTTAAGCGAAGCCGTATGTACTATGTACATGGGGCTTCTTTTTATTCCTTGTTTTTTTATAAACTTTATCATATAATAAGTTGTTGTACACTCTGGAGAGACAGTTCAGGGTTTTACATTCCTTTTCAAGGAGTATCAAGGGAGGACGACATGGCGAAAAAACCGTATTATATTACGACAGCGATTGCCTATACATCAGGCAAGCCTCATATAGGGAATACCTATGAGATTGTTCTGGCTGATGCCATAGCCAGATTTAAGAGAAAGGAAGGCTACGATGTTCGATTCCAGACAGGGACCGACGAGCATGGCCAGAAGATTGAGTTAAAGGCCCAGGAGGCCGGTATTACACCCAAGGAATTTGTAGATAATGTGGCCGGTGAGATCAAGAGGATCTGGGATCTCATGGACACTTCCTATGATAAATTTATCCGGACGACGGACGAAGACCACGAGAAGCAGGTTCAGAAGATATTTAAGAAGCTTTATGATCAGGGAGACATCTATGAAGGCTACTATGAAGGCCTTTACTGCACACCCTGTGAATCCTTCTTTACGGAGTCCCAGCTGGTTGACGGTAAGTGTCCTGACTGCGGCCGTCCGGTCCAGAAGGCTAAGGAGCCGGCTTATTTCTTCCGTATGAGCAAATATGCTGACCGGCTGATTGATCATATCAACAGCCACCCGGAGTTCATTCAGCCCGAGTCCCGCAAGAATGAGATGATGAATAATTTCCTCCTTCCGGGTCTGCAGGACCTTTGTGTTTCCAGGACATCTTTTACCTGGGGTATCCCGGTGGATTTTGATCCCAAGCATGTGGTTTATGTCTGGCTTGACGCTCTGACCAACTATATTACCGGTCTCGGCTATGATGCCGACGGCAATCATGGGGAGCTTTACCATAAATACTGGCCGGCAGATCTTCATCTGATCGGCAAGGATATCATCCGTTTCCATACCATCTACTGGCCTATCTTCCTGATGGCTCTGGATGTTCCCCTGCCCAGGCAGGTCTTTGGTCACCCATGGCTTCTGGTGGGAGATGGCAAGATGAGCAAGTCCAAGGGAAATGTCATCTATGCCGACGATCTGGTAGATATGTTTGGCGTGGATGCGGTCCGCTATTTTGTACTCCACGAGATGCCTTTTGAGAATGATGGTGTCATCACCTGGGAGCTTCTGGTAGAGCGCATGAATTCTGACCTGGCCAATACTCTGGGTAACCTGGTTAACCGTACCGTCTCCATGTCCAACAAATATTTTGATGGCGTGGTTGCCAACTGCGGTGTGACTGACGGCGTTGACAAAGATTTGATTAATGTGGCCCTGGATACCAAGAGAAAGGTTGTCAGGAGAATGAGCTCCCTGCGTGTGGCGGACGCCATGACAGAGATCTTCAATCTCTTTAAGAGATGTAATAAATATATCGATGAGACCACCCCCTGGCTGCTTGCCAAGGATCCTGCAAAGAAGGAGCGTCTGTCCACTGTTCTTTATAATCTGGTGGAGAGTATCACCATCGGTGCTTCCCTGCTGGAGAGTTTTATGCCTTCCACAGCTAAGCGCATCTATGACCAGCTGGGATCCTCCAGCCGCAGCATGGATGAGCTGGAGATGTTCGGCCTCTACCCCTCAGGCGGCAAGGTGACTTCTAAGCCGGAGATCCTTTTCGCAAGACTGGATATGAAGGAGGTCATCGAGAAGGTTGATGCCATGTATGCCGCCAGGAATACAGGCAGCAAGGAAGAAGAAAAAGAGGATGACGAGCCGGTAATGGATATGGAAGCCAAGCCGGAGATCAGCTTTGAAGAGTTTGGAAAGCTGCAGTTCCAGGTTGGAAAGATCATTTCCTGTGAAGCCGTGAAGAAGTCTAAAAAGCTTCTTTGTTCCCAGGTGCAGATCGGAAGCCAGGTGAAGCAGATCGTATCCGGAATCAAGAAGTACTATAGTCCTGAGGAGATGGTGGGTAAGAAGGTTATGGTTCTGGTGAACCTGAAGCCCGCCAAGCTGGCAGGTGTGCTGTCAGAGGGCATGCTTCTGTGTGCGGAGGATGAAGAGGGCCAGCTCTCTCTCGTCGTGCCGGAGAAGGATATGCCGGCCGGAGCAGAGATCTGCTGATAGATTTATTCAAGAAACAGCCGTGATGATCTGACGCCGGACCCGGGTCAGTTGTGCTGACATAATCAGACCCCGCTTTACGGCGGGGTCTTTTGAAACCATGGAAATGACTGAATGGGAGAACAATTATGATTATTGATACACACACCCATTACAATGATAAGAAATATGCGCAGGACCGGAAGGAAGTGCTCCTTTCCCTCCGGGAGGCTGGCGTGGAGAGGGTAGTTAACATTTCGGCAAGCTGGAAGGATCTTCAGGATACCCTGGTTCTCACCGAAGAATATCCCTTCGTCTATGGGGCCGTGGGCCTTCATCCCGACCATGTGGGAGACATGACAGAGGAACGGTTTGAAAAAATCAGGGATTACTGCCGCCGGCCCAAGGTGGTGGCTGTGGGGGAGATTGGTCTGGACTACCACTGGGACGTGGAGCCCCGGGAGGTCCAGAAGGTCTGGTTTAAAAAGCAGCTTGAGCTGGCCATGGAAGAGGATATGCCTGTGGTGATCCACAGCCGGGATGCGGCCCAGGATACCTTTGATATGATGAAGCAGGTCCACGCCGGGACTACAGGGGGCATCATCCACTGTTATTCCGGTTCGGTGGAGATGGCCAGAGAGTATGTGAAGCTGGGTTATTATCTGGGAATCGGAGGAGTAGTTACTTTCAAAAACTCCAGGGTTTTGAAGGAGGTTGTGACAGAGATTCCTTTAGCCCATCTTGTCCTGGAGACAGACTGTCCCTACCTGGCGCCCACACCCTACAGGGGAAAGAGGAATTCCTCTGCCTACCTGCCCTTGATTATTGACCAGATTGCCCTGCTGAAAGGTATGGACAGGCAAGAGGTGGAGGAGGTTACCTACAATAATGCCCTGGCTGTCTACAGGATGGAGGCCTGAGGCAGGGGACTGTCAGTAGAAGCCCTGGCAGGCAGAAAGGCAAAGATTGCAAAGGCCCTGACAGGCAGAGAGCCAGGACTGGGAAAGCGCAGGCAGGCGGAAGACAGACCGGCAGAAGCCGGGCCGGGCGGCAAAAGTAGCCGAGGATTATGAATTATAGATAACTACCAGGCATATTATATAAAATATATATGAGGAGATTAGGCATATGGGAAAGCTTGGAAGCCCCCAGGAGACGATCGCGATCCTGCAGAAATACGGATTTCATTTTCAAAAAAAATATGGTCAGAATTTTTTGATTGACCCAAGGGTTCTTGATAAGATTATAGAGGCTGCGGAGATTGGACCGGAGGATTATGTTCTGGAGATCGGCCCCGGTATCGGGACCATGACCCAGGCCCTGGCAGAACAGGCCAGGCAGGTTTGTGCCGTGGAGATTGACACAAAGCTGATTCCCATCCTCGAAGAGACCTTGAAGGACTATTCCAATGTGACAGTGGTCAATGAGGATATCATGAAGGTGGATATAGGAGCCCTGGCCCGGGAGCATAATGAGGGCCGGCCTATAAAGGTGGTGGCCAACCTGCCCTACTATATAACGACGTCTATCATCATGGCCCTCTTTGAGAAGGAAGTTCCCCTTGAATCTGTCACCGTGATGGTGCAGAAGGAGGTGGCGGACCGGATGCAGGTGGGGCCTGGAACCAAGGATTACGGGGCTTTGTCCCTGGCAGTCCAGTATTATGCCAGTCCTTATATCGTGGCAAATGTTCCGCCCAACTGTTTTATTCCCAGGCCGGCTGTAGGTTCGGCAGTGATCCGGCTGACCAGACATGAGAAGCCCCCGATAGAGGTCAGGGATCCGGATTTTATGTTCCGGATTATCCGTGCCTCTTTTAACCAGAGAAGAAAGACCCTGCAGAATGGCTTGTATAATTCTTCTGAACTGCAGGTTTCCAAGGAAGAGGTAGCCCGGGCCCTGGCCCAGATGGGTCTGTCACCTTCCATACGGGGGGAGAAGCTTACCCTTGATCAGTTTGCCAGACTGGCGGACCTGCTCCAGGATAAGGAGGGTCAGGAGACCGGTAATCCGGATGAAGGCAGATAGTAAGGGCAGGCAAAGGACCGGAGATTCGGATGAAGGTAGAAAGTAAGGGCAGGCAAAGGACCGGAGATCCGGATGAAGGCAGGAAGTAAGGGCAGGCAAAGGACCGGTAATCCGGATGAAGGCAGGAAATGATGAGAAAATACAGTGAAGATGAGAAATATATGAAAGAAGCCATCCGCCAGGCCAAAAAGGCAGAGGCCATAGGGGATGTTCCCATAGGCTGTGTTATCGTTCATGAGGGAAAAATCATTGCCAGGGGCTATAACCGGAGAAACAAGGAGAAAACCGTGCTGGCCCATGCGGAATTGCAGGCTATGAAAAAGGCCTGCAGGGTTATAGGAGACTGGAGGCTGGAGGACTGTACCATGTATATCACTCTCGAGCCCTGTCAAATGTGTGCCGGGGCCATAGTCCAGGCCAGGATTCCCCGGGTTGTGATTGGCAGTATGAATGGTAAGGCCGGCTGTGCAGGATCGATTCTCAATCTGCTGCAGATGAAAGAATTTAACCACCAGGTAGACCTGGAGAAGGGGGTGCTGGAGGAGGAGTGCTCCCAGATGCTTTCTGATTTTTTCCGCAGGCTCCGGGCCAGCCGCAAAAAGGAAAAGGAGCTGGAAAAGGAGTCACAGAAGGAGTCGGAAGATAAAAAATAATTTGACAAAAGTTTTAATCTGAGGTAGTATTAATGATACCGTGCAGCTGGGGAGTTAGCGGCGTCCTGTACCTGCAATCCGCTATAGCA
>CAMOZD010000089.1 GCA_946630645.1 uncultured Lachnospiraceae bacterium | reverse complement strand
TCCTGCAGAACTCGCCTGCTAAAGCAGGCTCAGACATGCTGCCCGGCGCTAAAGACTGCTTGGAAAATCCTCGGTACTTACGCCATGTTTTATTTCCCATAGGTATCTAAAACATGAAACCATTTTATAGCCTGCTTGGGAAAAGGCTTTTCAGCTAGGATATCTCCAGAGAAAAAATGTCTGTACCGCTGGATTAACCACGAGGATTTTTTTCGCGCCTCGATCTCAACTCGCCTGCCTGGCGGGGGTTAGTCTCTGCCTGGTGCCAGGGCAGGGTTTTGGGCGGTGGTTCCGGGCCGGGAGATGTGTGAATAGGATTAGGAAAAGATTTAGATAAGATAGTGAATTTAATAAGAAGAGATTAAGAAAGGAGCCTGTTATGAATATCAGACAAGAGGCGAGGAGAATGAAGCTGGCTGCCCCTAAATTGGCTGCCATGACCAATGAGGAGCGGAATGGGGCCTTGAGAGAGGTGGGCCTTGCTCTGGCTGCTGCTAAGGCGGATATTTTTGCGGCGAATGAGGAGGATCTCCGTCAGGCCAGGGAAAACAATATTTCTGATGCCGTCTATAAGAGGCTGAAGTTTGATGAAGGGAAACTGAAGTCTGTTATTGATGGTATTGACCAGCTGATTGCTCTGCCGGATCCGGTGGGTAAGGTCCAGCTTTACCGGCAAATGGATGAGGGATTGATTCTTAAGAGGATTTCCTGTCCCATTGGTGTGATCGGTGTTATATTTGAGGCGCGTCCGGATGCGCTTGTGCAGATTTCCTCCCTTTGTATCAAGAGTGGTAACTGTGCCCTGCTTAAGGGGGGTAAGGAGACGGCCCGGACGAACAGGGTTCTTTTCCGTGTGATTTATGAAAGTGTAATTAAGGCTGGTCTGCCGGAGGGGTGTCTGGTTCAGGCCGAACTGCATAATGAGATTGATGAGCTTTTGCAGTGTGACAGGGATGTGGACCTGTTGATTCCCAGGGGTTCCAACCGGTTTGTCCAATATATTATGAATAATACCAAGATTCCGGTCATGGGTCATGCGGACGGAGTCTGCCATATCTATGTGGATAAGGCGGCGGACCTGGTCCAGGCCCTTCCCATTATCATCGATGCTAAGACTCAGTACACGGCGGCTTGTAATGCGGTGGAAACTCTTTTGATCCACAGGGATATCGCTGAGACTTTCCTGCCTTCTTTGAAGGAAGAACTGGAGAAAAACCAGGTTAAAATCCGTGGAAGTAAGGAAGTGGCGGATATGATTGGCTGTGAGACCATGGCTGAGGAGGAGTTTGATACAGAGTATCTTGAACTTGTTATTTCTATTAAGCTGGTGGAAAATACAGAGGAAGCCGTAGAACATATTAATACTTTTGGCTCCCATCATACGGACGCTATTTTGACGGAGGATCAGGAGGCGGCGGAATATTTTATGCAGATGGTTGATTCAGCCGGTGTATACCAGAATTGTTCTACCAGATTTGCCGATGGTTTCCGTTATGGTTTTGGAGCTGAGGTTGGAATCAGTACCGGTAAGATCCATGCCCGGGGGCCTGTGGGGCTTGAGGGTCTGATGACTTATAAGTACCGGATATATGGTCATGGGCAGATTGTTGGAGATTATGCCGAGGGAAAGAAGGAATTCCATTTTAAAGATTTGCAGTGACCGGAAAACTATAGAAAGAGGGATAGCAGGATGGCCCGTTCATATGAGAAAACAGAGAAGTTCATAGGCTGGAAGTCTTATCAGGTACGCCTGATCAGGAGCGGAAGAAAGACTATGAGTCTGGAGATCAGCAGGGACGGTGAGATCATTGTCCGGGCCCCCTGGCTTATGCCCGAGCAGGAAGTAAGGAGATTTCTCCGGGAAAAAGAGGAATGGATTGCCGGTAAGCTGGTGCTTCAGGAACAGCGCAGGTCTGAGAGAGACCGGGCCCGGCAGGCTGGCCAGGGCCGGCTCAGCGGGGAGGAGATCCAGAACCTGGCCCGGAAGGCCTTAGAGGTTCTTCCTGCCAGGACAGCTTATTTTGCCGGGATTCTCGGTGTCAGCTATGGCAGGATTACTATCCGCAACCAGAAAAGCAGGTGGGGAAGCTGTTCTGCCAAGGGATATTTAAATTATAATTGCCTGTTGATGCTGACACCCCCTGAAATCCAGGACTATGTGGTGGTTCATGAATTATGCCACCGGTTGGAAATGAATCATTCTCCCCGCTTCTGGGATCATGTGGCCAGTGTTTTGCCCGATTACCGCAGGAGGAGGGACTGGTTGAAAAAGAATGGCTCAGAAATCATAGGCCGCATGACCGGATAAAGACAGGCCAGGTTGGCAGAATGCCAGGGAAAAGTATCTGGCCAGGTTGGCAGAATGCCAGGGAAAAGTATCTGGCCAGGTTGGCAGAATACCAGGGAAAAGGGTTTGAAATATTCATGATGACGTGCTATAATGCTCTCAAACCTTTGACGAAGAGTAGTAGCCGGGGGCTATGCCATAAAGAGAGCTGCAGCTGGTGGAATTGCAGCTGGTTATTCCCGGTGAATGGACTTACGAGGTGCGGTCTGAAAAGATCCGGTACCGGAAAGCATTTTCCCTGAGAATATTTTTTGTAATCAGTAGTGGGAATGGTCCGGCCGGTCCTATTAGGCGCCGCCGGGAATCCCATCCGTTATCAATCGGGTATGCATCACGTTGTGCAAATACTGGAGAGGGCCTCAGGGCCAATTTGGGTGGTATCGCAGGAGTTTCTGTTTATTCAGCGGCTTTTGTCCCGAAGTCAGGGACAGGAGTCGTTTTTTATTCAGACAGGAAAGGCGGGATGAGGCTATCAACCATCCTTAAAACCTGAGCTTTTCAGGAATTTGGAAGATTATTTTTTAGCAGGAGGACAGCTAATATGAAAAAGGGTATGTTTAGAAAGCTGACAGTGATTATGATGACATGTGCCATGACGGCAGCCTTGGCAGCTTGCGGAGGATCAGCCGGAGCCGGGCAGGAGGAGAGTTCTGCCGCTTCCCAGGATGGAAATGGGACTTCCTATAAGATTGGTATCGTTAAATATGTGGATGATGCTTCTCTTAACCGGATTGAAAATAATATTAAGAAGGAACTGGACGCCAAGCAGGAGGAACTGGGTGTAGACTTTGATTATGAGAACTATGTTTACAATGGCCAGGGGAATGGCTCAGATTTAAATCAGATTGCCAGTTCTCTCATTGCCGATGAGGTGGACCTGATCATCCCCATCGCTACCCCCACGGCCCAGATTATGCAGAGTGCCACAGAAGATAAGGAGATACCCATCGTATTTTCCGCTGTTTCTGATCCTGTAGGCGCCAAGCTGGTAGATAGTATGGAGGCGCCTGGGGCCAATATTACAGGAACCTCTGACATGCTCAATACAGAAGCCATTATGAATCTGATTTTCGCGGCTAAACCGGATACAAAATACGTAGGCCTGCTCTACTCAAACAGCGAGGATGCTTCCAGGCAGCCGATCGCCGATGCCAAAGCATTTCTTGATGAAAAAGGAATCAAGTATGTGGAGAAGACCGGCACAACCAATGATGAGGTTGCAGCGGCGGCAGACGCCCTGGTAGCGGAGGGGGTTGACGCCGTATTTACTCCCACAGACAATACTATCATGACAGCAGAATTAGGTATTTTTGAGAAATTCTCTGAGGCAAAAATCCCCCACTACTGTGGCGCTGATTCTTTTGCTCTTAACGGTGCCTTCTGTGGTTATGGCGTGGATTATGCCAACATTGGTGTAGCAACGGCTGATATGGCTGTAGATATTCTGGTCAATGGCAGTGATCCGGCATCCACACCGGTCCAGACCTTTGACAATGGTATCGCTTTAATCAACACGGAGATCTGTGAGGCTATCGGCTATAATCTTGATGAGGTTAAGGCGGCTTTCGAGCCCTATTGTACAGCAGTGGATGAGACAACAACAGCCAAGGAGTTTGAAGAGTAATCTTTGAATACTATTTTCAAATATTATTAGAAAATGTTTTGATGGATGATTTTATTGAATCATCCATGGATTTAGAAGCGGAGGTAGACGCAGGTGACTGGCTTTATTACAGTAGAAATCATTCAGACAGCAATTGAGGTGGGCTTAATATATTCCCTGGTAGCCCTGTCCCTTTTTATCAGTTTCAGTATTCTGGATATCTGTGATCTGTCAACAGACGGCTGCTATACCTTAGGTTGTGCTGTCGGTGCTGTTGTCACCATTGCCGGCCACCCGATTCTGGCTCTTTTTGCAGCCATGGGGGCAGGAATCTGCTCCGGCTTCATCACGGCAACCCTGCAGACCAGGCTGGGTGTCCCCAGCATCCTGGCCGGTATTATAGTGAATACGGGACTATATACCATAAACCTGGCGGTTATGGGATTTTCGTCCAATTTATCTATTTTTGGAACGGATACGCTTTTCTCCCTGATTAAAGGAATCAGTGAAAGCCCCGGCTGGCAGAGCTGGTACAGGATTGTTATTTTACTGATACTGATCACTCTGATTGCCCTGGCCATCTGGTGGTTCATGGGAACCAGGCTGGGTCTGGCCATCCGGGCTACCGGTGACAGTCCTGCCATGGTCAAGGCCTCCTCCATTAATCCGGTGGCCACCATCACCATCGGCCTCTGTGTGGCCAATGCCCTGACAGGTCTGTCGGGAGCTTTGATCGGCCAGTACAATAAGTCCTGTGACATCAATCTGGGTACGGGTATGGTAACCATAGCCCTGGCCTCCCTCATCATTGGAGAGACGATTTCAGGCCGCAGGAGGATGCTCTGGCGCATCATCTGTGTAGTTCTGGGATCCTGTCTCTACCGTTTTATCGTATCCCTGGCGCTCAGGCTTAATGTTCCTACAGAGGCCTTTAAGCTGGTGTCCGCCATAATCGTTGCCATTGCCATAGCTGCCCCTCAGGTAAAAAGCCTTTTTGTATCTTACAGGAAGAGGAGGGCGGCCATGGCCCTCCGCAAGAGCGGACGGCCCGGTGGCAGCAAGGTCTGAGAGGGGGTTGGAGTCATGTTAAGAATCAGCAATATCAGTAAAACCTTCAATGAGGGGACCATCAATGAGAAGAAAGCCATCAGTGACCTTTCCCTCCATATGGAAAAGGGGGATTTTGCCACTGTGGTAGGTTCTAACGGCGCCGGAAAGTCCACCATGTTCAACTGTATCTGCGGTTCTGTACTCACGGACAGTGGTTACGTGGAGCTGGACGGTCAGGACATTACCTTTGTTCCTGAGCACAAACGGTCCAGATATATAGGAAGGCTTTTCCAGGACCCGCTCATGGGTACGGCCCCCCATATGACCATCGAGGAGAACCTGGCCATAGCCTATCTGAGGACTGCCAAGAATTCTTATGCCACCTTCAGTCGTATTTCCAGAAAGGAAAAAGCCATGTTCCGTGAAAAACTGGCTCTTTTGGGTATGGGGCTGGAAGACAGGATGAGGAATCCGGTGGGACTCTTGTCCGGTGGGCAGAGACAGGCACTGACCCTCCTGATGGCGACCCTGGTATCCCCCAAGCTGCTCCTGCTTGACGAGCACACGGCAGCCCTGGACCCGGCTACGGCAGAAAAAGTCCTTGAGCTGACCAGGGAGATTGTGACCAGGCAGGGTATAACCTGCCTCATGATTACCCATAATATGCATCAGGCCCTGGAGCTGGGCAACCGGACTCTCATGATGGATGCGGGAAATATCGTATTTGACGTGAAGGGAGAGGAGAGGGCTTCCATGACTGTGGAAGACCTGCTGGCCAGATTTGCGGAAAATGCGGGCCAGAGCCTGGACAATGACCGGATCCTGCTCTCTGTTGACTGACCGGGACAT
>CAMOZD010000088.1 GCA_946630645.1 uncultured Lachnospiraceae bacterium | reverse complement strand
CGGCTGTTGAAAAGGGTATCGCAGAGTCCTGTCTCAAGGGACCCCTGGCAGGCTATCCTGTAGTTGGTATTAAGGCTACCCTTATCGACGGTTCCTACCATCCTGTAGATTCCTCCGAGATGGCTTTCAAGATGGCAGCCATCACTGCTTTCAAGAATGGTGTTATGGAGTGTAAGCCGGTTCTTCTTGAGCCTATTGTTAACCTTAAGGTTGATGTTCTTGATAAGAATACCGGTGACGTTATGGGTGACCTTAACAAGCGCCGCGGCCGTATCCTTGGCATGAATCCCATCGAGGGCGGACGCCAGGAGCTGGTTGCTGATATCCCCCTTGCCAGCCTTGTCGGATATTCCACAGACCTTCGTTCCATGACCGGTGGAAGCGGAGAGTTCTCCTATGAGTTCAGCCGCTATGAGCAGATGCCCGCTGACGCCCAGGAGAAGGTTCTCAAAGAGGCTGAGGCAGAGAAAGAGAAATAGAATATCTTTATCAGATAAAGAGATGATTTTAATCCAGGACCCCGGACCAGCCGGGGTCCTTTTTTCATATGAAGTAAATTGCTTTAGAAGACGGACCGTCTCCAGGTGGGCCCTTATTAAAAAAATGTTTCACTTTGTATAAAATTAAATACTTGATAATAAAGTCATAATATGGTACTATCTTTCAGGTAAAAACACATGTATTTGTGTGGCGAACATTACTAGTTCAGACAGGAGGAGTTCATGGAGGCAGAAACTAAGTTTTTTACTGTGAAGAGGAGAGCCCTCCCTGAAGTGCTTTTGAAGGTGGTGGAAGTGAATCAGCTTCTTTACAGCGGAAAGGCCAGGACCATCCGTGAAGCCATTGATCATGTAGGCATCAGCAGAAGCTCTTATTACAAGTACAAGGATGATATATTTCCCATGCATGAAAAGATCCAGGGTAAGACCATCACCTTTGTTATGGAGATGGAAGACCGGCCGGGACTGCTGGCAGATATCCTGAGGATGGTGGCGTCCTGCCAGGTGAATGTTCTTTCCATTCATCAGAGCATACCGGTCAGGAATATAGCCCTGGTTACCCTCAGTGTCCGCATTCTTCCCATCAGTGAAGATGTCAACGGCCTTTTTGAGAGGATTGAACATGCGGAAGGGATTCATAATCTGAAGATTGTGTCTGCGGAATAGGGCAGTAAAGGGAATGATAATTGGAGAGGATATGACAGACAGGAGGAAGCTATGGCAAAAGTAGCAGTTTTAGGATATGGCACTATTGGTGCCGGCGTAGTAAAGGTACTCGAGGGTAATGCCGAGGCGATTGAAAAGCGGGCAAAGGAGAGGATTGAAGTAAAGAGAATCCTTGACCTGAGAGACTTCCCTGATGACCCCCATGGCCATATGGTTACCCATAATTTTGATGACATAGCAGGGGATGAGGAGATTGATGTGGTAGTAGAATGCATGGGCGGAATCGAGCCGGCCTATCATTTTGTCAAGGCCTCCCTGCTGGCAGGAAAAAGTGTGGTGACCTCCAACAAGGAGCTGGTGGCAAAGCGGGGGGCGGAATTGATCTCCATCGCGGCTGATAAAAAGAGCAATTTCCTTTTCGGGGCCAGTGTAGGTGGTGGAATTCCCATCATCCGGCCCATTCTGGCCTGCCTGTCCGCCGATGTACTCTACAGTATCAAGGGTATCCTGAACGGCACGACCAACTTCATGCTGTCTGCCATGGAGGAGAGGGGCTGGACCTTTGAAAGAGCCTTAAAGAAAGCCCAGGACCTGGGATATGCCGAGAGGAATCCCGAGGCGGATGTGGAAGGTTTTGATGCCTGCAGAAAGATTGCCATTCTGACCTCCCTTGCTCTTGAACACCAGGTGGATTTCGAGGACGTTGAGACAGAGGGAATCAGCTCCATAACCACAGAGGATATCCGCTATGCCCTCAAGCTGCACCGGACCATCAGACTTCTCGCCATCAGCATTATGAAGGATGGAAAGAATTATGCCATGGTCAGTCCTTTTATGATTGATGAGACCAGTCCCCTGGCCAGTGTGCGTGATGTCTTTAATGCCATCCTGGTCCACGGCAATATGTCGGACGATATTATGTTCTACGGCAAAGGAGCAGGATCCCTGCCCACGGCCAGCGCCGTCTGTGCCGACGTGGTGGACTGTGTCAGGAGCAAGGGGCACCACAAGGAGATACCCTGGAATCCTCAGAAGGCGGAGCTTTCAGACAATGGCGGCTTTGCCCGTAAGTTCTTTGTCCGCCTGGAAAATGAGGTGACAGAGGAGGAGATCAGTCAGGCCTTCGGTCAGGTGGATTATGTGGACCTGGAGGATGAGGACCTTGTGGAGAAGGCATTTGTTACCGGAATCATGACAGAGAAGGATTTCAAAGCCGCCGTGGCAAAGACCGGCAGGCTGATTAACAGAATACGTCTTGACTGATTGATGTAAAACCGATAGAATAACTCAGACGCATGTAATAAGAGCATAAGAGATTCTGACAGAGAGACAGATGCGTCGGGTCTGATAGATAAAAAAGACGCGGACCGGTTCTGCAAAGGCCTTTCCGTAATAGGAGGATAATAACGTTGCTGATCGTAAAAAAGTTTGGTGGTACATCTGTTGCCAACAAAGAGAGAATATTCAATGTGGCCAGGAGATGTATCGAGGAATACCAGAGGGGAAATGATGTTGTCATTGTTTTATCTGCCATGGGCAAGTCCACCGATGAGCTCATAGAGATGGCCAGGGATATTAATCCGTCACCCTCCAAGAGAGAGATGGATATGCTGGTTACTACCGGTGAGCAGGTTTCCGTTTCCCTGATGGCCATGGCCATGGATTTCATGAGAATCCCGGCCGTTTCCCTGAATGCCTTTCAGGTAGCCATGCACACAACCCACCGGTATGGTAATGCCAAGCTCAAAAGGATTGATACGGACCGTATCCGCAATGAGCTTGAGCAGAGGAAGATTGTCATCATTACCGGTTTCCAGGGTGTGGATAAGTTTGATAATGTTACAACCCTGGGAAGAGGTGGTTCGGATACGACGGCGGTTGCCCTGGCGGCAGCTCTCCACGCCGATGCCTGTGAGATTTTCACAGATGTGGATGGAGTCTACACAGCGGATCCCAGATATGTGAAGAATGCCAGGAAGCTTGACTGCATTACCTATGATGAGATGCTGGAGCTGGCCACCCTGGGTGCCGGAGTACTCCATAACCGGTCTGTGGAGATGGCCAAGAAGTACGGCGTGCAGCTGGTAGTCAGATCCAGTTTGAATAATAATGAAGGAACCGTGGTAAAGGAAGGAGCTAATATGGAAAAGATGTTGGTAAGTGGTGTCGCAGTGGACAAGAATGCGGCCAGAATCGCAGTGATTGGATTAAAGGATGAGCCGGGAATCGCTTTCCATCTTTTTAATGCTCTCGCCAGCAAGAAGATCAATATAGATATTATCCTGCAGTCTGTAGGCCGTGACGGCACCAAGGATATCTCCTTCACTGTCGAAGAGGATGAGGCCGATGAGGCGATTGCCGTTTTGCAGAAGAACTTCCCGAGAAGTGAGTACAAGGCCATCAATATGGATAAGAAGGTTGCCAAGCTCTCCATCGTGGGTGCCGGCATGCAGACTCATTCCGGTGTGGCTGCCACCATGTTTGAAGCTCTCTACGATGCAGGGGTGAATATCCGTATGATCAGTACTTCTGAGATCAGGGTTACAGTGCTCATCGACGAGGACAATGCGGACAAGGCTCTCAGGTCTGTCCATGATAAGTTCTCCCTGGGTGACTAAGACAGGCCGGACCGGTCAGGGGACAGAATGCTGCCTGATTGAAGTGACTAAGGACCTTTTAGAAGAAAAATGTTATTCTTTCAAATAATAAATTATTTGTTCAGAATGTGAAATTTTATTTAAGAAGTTGCTAAGAAGTGTGAAGATTTCGGTTTTCTCACTTCTTTTTTTATGATAAAATGTTACAAGACTTATAACGAATAGTAGCTTATTTTATTCCCTTGCAGGGGAACATCCCTTGCAGGCGACAGGGTATGTGAGGTACAAGGAATGAAAAGACAAGATTATTTATCCTGGGATGCCTATTTTATGGGTGTGGCCCTGCTCTCGGCCCAGAGAAGCAAGGACAGCAATACCCAGGTGGGCGCATGTATCGTAGATCCTAACAATAAGATTCTTTCCATGGGTTACAATGGTATGCCTACCGGCTGCAGCGATGACAGGATGCCCTGGGATAGAGAGGGAACTCCCCTGGACACCAAGTATATGTACGTGTGTCACGCAGAGTTGAACGCCATCCTGAATTTCAGCGGCGGCAGCCTCAAGGGGGCCAGGATCTACACGACCCTCTTCCCCTGTAATGAATGTGCCAAGGCTATCATCCAGGCAGGGATTAGGGAAGTAATCTACTATTCAGATAAATATGCCAGGACAGATTCCATCATAGCATCCAAGAGGATGATGGATATGGTGGGGATCACCTACCGGCCTTATAAAATGGAGGAAAAGGAGCTTATCCTGGAGCTTTAAACAGCTTCTGACCCCGGTCCGGAGGAGAGAAGCATACACAACAAACGTAAACAATGATAATAATGAGAAAGACTTGACACATAGACTTCGGCATGGTATATTAGCTAAGGTTTGAAAACAAAGAAGAGTGTCCACTCTCACCTTAGCACAGCGGTGACTCGGGTTAATAAGAGCGCATAGTACTATGTTTCCCATGGCTGCGGTTTTTATGGCTGCGGACAGGGTACTATTGTTTGTGCGGTTTCTGGTGGATAGTCTTTGCAGCTATCCATTTTTGTTTGCTTACTGGATTATTTATTATGGAGGTGTGATACTATCAACGAATTGATGATTAACGAACAGGTTCGGGACAGAGAGGTAAGGGTTATCGGAAGTGACGGAAACCAGCTTGGTATTATGTCCGCTAAAGAGGCAATGAAGATTGCCCGCGAGCAGGAGCTGGACCTTGTGAAGATTGCCCCGCACGCTAAACCGCCTGTGTGCAAGATTATTGATTACGGTAAGTACCGTTACGAGCTGAGCCGCAAGGAGAAGGAAGCGAAAAAGAAGCAGAAGACCATCGATGTTAAGGAAGTAAGACTTTCCCCCAATATCGATAAGAACGATCTGAATACTAAAGTGAACCAGGCCAGAAAGTTTCTCTCCAAGGGAGATAAGGTCAAGGTAACACTGCGTTTCCGGGGCAGAGAGCTCGCCCATGTAAATACCAGCAAAGTGATTTTAGATGAGTTCGCCAGTCAGCTTGAAGATTGTGCTGTAGTGGAAAAGAAACCGAAATTTGAGGGCAGGAGCATGATTATGTTTCTCGCTCAGAAGCGGTAAGGTAGATAAGACAGGAGGAAGATTGTTATGCCGAAGATGAAGACCAAAAGGGCTGCTGCAAAGCGTTTTAAAGTGACGGGAACCGGAAAGTTAAAGAGATATAAAGCTTATAAGAGCCATATTCTTACAAAGAAGTCTCAGAAGAGAAAGAGAAATCTGAGAAAGCCGGCTATGACCGATGCATCTAACGTTAAGAACATGAAGAAGATTTTACCGTATCTTTAAGATTTATATCAGGAGGATTAGATAGATGGCTAGAGTGAAAGGCGCACTGGGCGCAAGAAAAAGACATAACCGTACATTAAAGCTTGCCAAGGGTTACAGAGGAGCAAGATCCAAACAGTACAGAGTTGCTAAGCAGTCTGTTATGAGGGCTCTCACGAGTGCTTACGCAGGAAGAAAGCAGAGAAAGAGACAGTTCAGACAGCTTTGGATCGCACGTATCAACGCTGCAGCAAGAATGAATGGAATCTCCTACAGCAAGTTCATGTATGGACTGAAGCG
>CAMOZD010000087.1 GCA_946630645.1 uncultured Lachnospiraceae bacterium | reverse complement strand
GATGCACAAATCATGAACCTGGCAATGGATGGCAAAATCATTATAAAAAAAGATCGATCTGTAAAATCCAATCCATAAAAAAAGCCGGCAGCTGCCGGCTTTTAATTTTACTATTATTAGTCTTTTATTTTGTTGGGATGAAGCTGGTATCCACGGACTGCCACTCCCTGGAGGAGCAGGTTGCAAGCAGGCCTGCGATAAAGGCTGCTTCAGGACTTTCCATCTGCTCCCTGGCCTCGTCAAGTTCGTCCTGACGGGCATCCAGGTCTTCCAGGAATTCATGGTAATTATCCATGCTGAGATTATCCACATCTTCATCATCGTAGAGAGACTCGTCATAATGAGTCCGGATGAAGTTGCGCAGATACATGAGGAAGGCATCATTATAGGCATCCTTGGTATACTTGAGTATATTCTCCGTATCCTTATCTTTGAGGGCCTGGAAGAGGTCCATGTAGCAGGATGAGGAGTCGACGCCGATCACCTTCAGCACGTGTTGGGCCATCTGGTCGTTGGTCTGCTTGAAAAGGGCTATATAGCCGAAGAGATACATGAGCTGGCGGAAGCTGGATACAAAATCACTGGGCTTGAAATACCTGAAGAACTGTATGTAAGCATACTTGGTCCTGAAGAGGTTCTCAGCCAGCAGCCGGCGGATGGAGATCTCCCGGAAGGGTCCGGGAATCTGAATCTTGTCTATGTAGACATAGTCGTGGGACAGGGTGTCGATGGACTGGCCCAGAGCAACCCTGCATGCATGGTATTCCGAGTAGGAATTCATGTAGAGGAAGAGGTCCTGGCGTTCCTCGAACTGGTCCCCGGACGTCGCCTTGATAAAGTCTGCAAAATGTGTAAATTCATGGAATAGCACAAAGCGGACATAATCCTCGCTGTAAAGATGGAAGCGTGGATTCAGGTGGAGTACGTAGATGCCGTTGAGGAGTTCAAAGAGATCAAAGCTGCCTTCCACATTCTCCGGAGTATCATAGCAGACATCAGTGATCATGGCATCACTGTCCACTTCATATCTCTCTTTATATAATTCCCATAAGTCATTTACCTGATTTAAAGTCATGATAACACCCGTTGATATATTCTATTTGATTCATCCCTGCACTTTCTGGAAACGCAGGTATGAATCAGTAAACCTTCCCATATCTATTATAGCTCACTTGGCCGCAAGACACAATGCTTATCTTTAACTTTCAGATTTATTTTTGGGTGCTTTTCTCTCACCGGGTCCTCTCATAGAAATAAAAATTGTAGGCGTAGAGGGTGTCCTCGCTGAGGGTCTTGGCGCTGACCCAGTCCCCGAAGGCACAGGTATGTCTCTTTGGAAGATAGTGGGGGTCCAGCAGCAAATATTTTTTCGTTTTGGAATTATAGGCCACAATAGTGACATAATGGCCGGGAACATGGGTGATGGCCGTCTGCCCCTTCTTCAGCCTGGACCTCAGGGTCTTTAAGGTCTCCCCGTACCCTGCGAACCGAAAGCCGTATTTCTCCCCAAAGGCATCAGCCGCCGCCTCAAAAAAGCCGGAATCCGTGCCGCTGCCTACGATCCGGAAATAATGCTTTACAGCGTAGTCTGCCAGTTCGTAAGGATCCGGGAAATGACCTGTTACCGTATAGATGGCATTTACCGTGGCGAAGATGCCGCAGCCTGCCGTAGTAAAGTTATCGGTGGGACTCCTTTTGCTTTTGCCCTCCCCATAGTGGTAGGAAGCCCATTCCGCGTCATACTGGACATAATCTCTCATATTATTCTTTTCTATGACAGGTCTGGACCGGACTGCCCGCCAGAGGTCCTGCCCGTTTTGCTCAAAGCCGGGTAAGCCGTCGCTGGTGATACAGAGGGAGAGGGCCGTTGCCTGGTCGGTGACCCTGTAACCGTTTCCATCCCTGTAAAGGTGGAAGCGTCCGGCCTTTTCCTTCCCGGAAACCCAGCTGATTCTGGTTTTGAGGCCGGAAACTGACTTCTTACCGGTCAGTCCTGTGGCCGCGGGAGCCATATATTTACCGGTGACATGGTTGCGGATGTAATAGACTCCATGGTCATCATAGTTGAAATGCAGAAGATAGCGCAGGACATTCAGCTTATATTGTTCCAGGGATTCCAGGTAATGACTGGTCGTAAGGATATTCTTTTCCGGCTCAATCCTGGAAAAGAGATAAAGACCGTCAGCCATAGGCTGTTTATCCCTTCCGTCATACTCGAGACAATCATGCTCAAACTCATCCTTGGTAATCCAGCCATACCTGTATTGCTTTTTTTTGCGGAAGACGACTTCATACCAGGATCCTTCTGAGCCCAGGATCTTAATCCCTGTGAATTCAGGGATATATCCCAGGTCGCTGCCGCCGGGGGAATCATAGAGGGAGATGGCATGGCGGACGGTGGCGAATCTGGCCCCCGGCCCAGGATTATATCCATGTTTGTAGGCCCGGACAGAAAGAGTTGTGGACCTGCCTGCCGCGGCAAGGGTAACAAAGGTTAAAATAACTGCAAAAAATATTTTGTAAATTTTCCTCAAATCGTTCACCATCGCTTTTCTTTTCAAACGGGTGTTTTTGTTGTACACTTAAAACATCGTTATCTGTGCGTGAATTGGACTCCCGGTGCGGCTAGCATCCCATTTGGCCAGGAAGTTTCTGCCACTCCTGAAAACAGAGAGTAATTCAGAGACACGAAATTTATTATAGCATAGAAAAACGAAGTCGAAAAGGATGAAGTTTTATGGTATACTTACAGCAAATATACTACAATCCCACGTTCTCGAGAGGAGGGATGGATATGTATTTTTGGAAAATAGATGAAGAATCCATATACTGCCTGATTAACGCCAGTGAAATCCGCGATATGGGCTATGATATCAAAGAGCTGAGCGGCAGCCATGACCTTATGGGCAAGTTCCTGGAGGAGATAGTCAGGAATTCTTTTCAGTATGTGAACTGGAACACAGATAACGGGATACAGACCTACGTGGCCAGGGCGCTGCCTGCGGGACAGTTCCTGCTGACCATCAGCTGTACCTTTATTGATGTTGCCATAGACAGGGATTTAGACCAGATTCGGGCCATGACCGAGGCCATCAGCAGGAAGATCAGTGCGGAGCGGATTGAGGAGATATACCTGATGAAGGGCGAGGAGAAGGAAAGGGCCTTCGAAGCCCTGGCCAGAGACCTCCATGCCATCTGCACCGGTGAGAATGAAGAGGCGGAAGAAGATATCTACCAGCTGGAGGAAGAACTGTCTTCTGACCAGGAGGACTGGCATGAGCAGGACAGGCCTGGCCAGGAGGTTCGTGAAGGATCCGCCGGTAAAAAGACCCGGGCCCGGTCAGGACAGGAAGCATCGGTGGCAGGAAGCGGCCCGGAAAGGGGAGCCGGAAGTTCCGGAAGCCCTAAGACCGAGGGAAAGGGTAAGGCTTCCATGTATTCCACGGGTGTCTACCTGTTCCGCCAGCAGAATCTTAAGAATATCATAGCTTTCTGCGCTGCCCTTGGCAGGGACTTCCATCTGCCGTCCGCATTATACCGGAGCGGACAGGACTATGTTCTGGAAGTAGCCTTTTCTCCGGATATGAGAAAGGACCAGGTCCTCTATTGTGTCATGGCCGGGGAAGAGTACGGCGCCAGAGTTAAGGTGGATAAGTATGAGTCCAATTACCTGAAGGAGCATGGAACCAGACTGATCGGGGAGAATGCCATCAGTGTCCTGCAAAGCCTGCAGTGATAAATCTGCTTCAAAGGACCTGCGATAGCCAGACCTATATACAGAAGCAGTGATGGGAAGACTGTCTGCCAGGACTTGCGATAGCCAGACCTATATACAGAAGCAGTGATGGGAAGACCGTCTGCCAGGACCTGCAGTGAGCCGGCCGGCTGGCAGGGTTCAGGGTGGAAAGCTGACCCGGCAGAGCCGCAGTGGTCCAGACCGGGCATAAGCCAGGAAATGACATAAGAAGTAAGCAGGAGTTGAAGATGGAATTATCAGAAGTCAGAGTGAATATTGACAGAGTGGACCGGGAGATCCGGGCCCTCTTTATAGAGAGGATGAAGCTGGCTGACCAGGTTGCCCGCATCAAGGCTGAGACGGCAGACGTGATTTATAAGCCGGACCGGGAGCAGAGCATCATCCAGAAACAGACAGAAGGCATAGACCCCTCCCTGCTAAGGGAGTACACGGCCCTCATAAAGCGGATTATGGAGGTCAGCCGCAAGTACCAGTATGGCCGGACCATGGAGCTTAGGGAATGTTTTCCCTTCACCTATCTGGAAGAAAAACCCAGGATTACCAGGCCGGCCATGGTCAAGGAAGAACTTTACAGCTGCCAGGGTTTTTCCAGAGACGCAGTCCTCACAGTGGATAATTACAGTCAGGTGGGGGAAATGATCCGCAACAAGGAGGCTGACGCCGGCATGGGTATCATCGAGGAGATCGGTGTGGGTGTGTCGGATGAGCTCCATAACCTGCTGGTTGCCCAGGGACTATACATCGTTGACTGCCGGATTTTAGAAGAGCGGGAAGCCCGGAAAAAGGTAGTTACCTTTGCGGACCAGCTTTATGTTCTCCCGGAACATAACCGGGTTAAGATCCTTTTCGAGTGTCCCAACCGCAGCGGCAGTCTGGGCAGCATTTTATCCATGATTTCAGATTACGGCGTGAACCTTACAGAGATTCATTCCAGACCCTTCCGCCAGGATGACAGCTGGAACTACAAGTTTTTTGCTGAGCTGGATGCCAACATTGGCAGCAAGGACCACCGGGCCCTCTTATTCCAGCTATCCCAGGAGACCATGTATCTGCAGATCCTGGGCAGCTATTACTGTGACGGGGATTTTTAGGGTCGCCTTTTACCGGTTGGGAGGATAATGGATGGAGTCAGTTTTTGCTACAGAACAATACCGGACCCTGGTCCGGAGAATAAGATATGATGACGGAGACGCAGCCAATTATGAAAATATGCTGCGTTTTCTGACAGTTTACCTGGATAAGCCGGGATCAGGAGAGGATTACCAGGAGATTCTGGAGGAGTACATCCATTGGAACGGCCAGCTTATGGACCGGTGCTTCTACCACATGCCACATGACAGACCCTACGCGGACCTCTGCCTGGCCAGGCAGTCGGTTGTGGAGCTGCTGGCCGGAGATCCCGGTCAGGCCCTGGATACTCTGACTCGCCTTGACCAGACCTATTTCAGCAGTGACGGCCTGGCCCCCAGGATCCACAGGACCCAGGATGGGACTATCTACAGGCCCTGCTCCAGGCTTTTCCTGGTCTATAATCTGGCCAAGGCCTTCTCATACCTGGCCGATGTCCAGGGGGAGGACCGGGTCAGGGACCTCTGTCCTTATGCCTTTGAGACCTTTGGCGACGGGGACCATGATTTCCATGACCAGGAATATGACCGGATGATGAAAGACTGGTCTGACCGGGTGTTTTACCCTGTGTTTGACCGGATCTACCGTCTGCCAGCCCTGGGAAGCCAGTGCTTCCTCTACTATGACCCTGACAGCTATGTCAGCCTGTCAGAGATTACTTTCCGGAGATGATAATATGATAGAAAGGCTTGCCAATGCTTTTGTTGTTTTTATGGCAAAGATGCATAATCAATTATTGACACTCAATGATGCTTATCAGCAGAACTTTACGGATAAACAGCTGCATTTTCTGGTTGTGGGCATAGCCGGCATCCTCCTGCTGCTGGTCATCTATCCCCTTTTCAAGCTCTTGAGTAAGAATCATGTTCTCATGATTGCCTTCATTTATGTTCTCACTTTGATTATCGGCCTCTCCTTTGCCATTGAGATCGGCCAGAGGATATCCGGGACCGGGACCATGGAATTCGGAGACATTCTTTTCGGCATCGCCG
>CAMOZD010000086.1 GCA_946630645.1 uncultured Lachnospiraceae bacterium | reverse complement strand
TTCATCGGCGTATCGGCCCCGGGCACCCTGACCCAGGATATGATCAGGACCATGGCCAAAGATCCCATTATCTTCGCCTGTGCCAACCCCACACCCGAAATCTTCCCGGACCAGGCTCTGGCAGCCGGTGCCGCCGTGGTATCCACCGGCAGGTCTGACTTTCCCAACCAGGTCAACAATGTCCTCTGCTTCCCCGGCATCTTCCGTGGAGCCCTGGACGTAAGAGCCTCCGACATCAACGATCAGATGAAAATCGCCGCTGCCTATGCCATAGCCGGCCTTGTCAGTGACGAGGAGCTCAACGCCGAATACATCCTTCCCAAAGCCTTCGACCCCAGGGTTAAGGAAGCCGTTGCCAGGGCAACCATGGAAGCAGCAAGGAAAAGCGGGGCGGCACGCATCTGACCTCTCCCCGCAAAACACCATAATATAATTAACAAAAAAAGCTGCCGGACTAAGTGGCGGGAACTGTAATACGGTTCCACATCACTTAGTCCGGCAGTTTCTTTTTAACCCCTGCCACTGTAAAGACAGAGAGATTTAAAAATCATTTTGAAATGATTGAAATCTTCAGAACAAAAGTTAATGGATTTCCTGCCCTGGTCTTCCCGCCAGGCAGAGGCCTGCTCCTGCTTAACAGTCGAATCTTTACTGGTCGATCAATATGTAGCCTCCTGCGGTAGCGCCAGTACTGAAATAGTTGTGTTTAGTGGCCGATGTGCAGGAAAACATGTAGGGGATCACCTCATCGATATCCACATATTTGAGCCGGCCCATGGTCCCGAAGGTTTTAGAGGACCGGTTGGCCGGGTCAGCCACAATCACCTTTCCCGTATCTGTCACACCCAGAAAAACCATAGTGTGGTAAGAATTAGCCCATTTCGTACTCTTTTTATTTTTGTAGCGGTTATAATTCTTCACCTCAAAAATCACCGGCCTGCCAGTCAGCAGATGCTCCAGAATCTGTTTTTTGGCCTCGCCGTCCTTGAAGGTCCTGACGTAAGTATTGGCAATCTTATAGCGGTCTAAGACCCTGGTAATCCCATATAAGGTCATGGGCATGCGGTGCCTGTGGTCCCTGGAATAATTTTTCTCCCACTTATCGCCCAGCACTACCCGCTCCACCTTTTCCACCATATCTGCCGGAGTCATAGGGATGCCGAAACCGGTCAATACCACAGAGGTAGAGCAGGCGGCACATCCGTGGGCAGGCATATAGTGGGGAAACTTTCTGGTTTTGTTTTTTCCGTCAGCCTGGTTGAATACAGTGTAGGTCCTGTCCCCTGGATAGGAGTGGATCGTCACTGTAACCCTGGCCTTCCTGGTCTCCATGGGCAGGTCTGTCATATTGGTCACCAGTTTCTGGGGCACGGTAACATGGAGAACAAGCTCCATCACCGCCTCCTGGCAGCTGACATAGACACGGGTATCTCCGGCTGCCTTTAAAATAATCTGGCCCTGGCCCCCCTCAGCCACCTCTTCATTTTCCACAGTGATTTCCACAGGACCGCTGGCCCCGACCAGCTGGGGGGTGTAGGTCCCTTCATCCAGGCTTATGGTGACCTCCGTCTCCTCCAGACCGGCCACAGAGACATCAGTGAGAAAAGTAGAGCCATCCTTAACCATCTTAACCCTGGTGTGGCCCAGCTTCATACCTGTAACCCTGCCATTCTGGTCCACACTGGCGATGGAGGGATCCTCACTGGACCATTTACCACCGGCAATTCCATTTACATTGATTTTGTAGGTCTGGCCGGGGGTGATGACCAGACTGGCTTCATCCATGGCCGTCACTTCCACTTCCTGGTTGAGAGTTACGTCGCCAAGCTGGCAGTAGATCGTCGTAATCCCTTCCTCCAGGCCTGTGACCAAACCGTCTTCGGAAACCCTGGCTACCCTTTCATCGCCGGACCAGTAGCTTACCTCTTCCTGACCGCCATTTAAAATCTTAATCCGGGCATAGCCCTGCCTGGAAAGGACAAGGGTATCCTGGGCCAGAGAAGGGATATTTACCCGGCATTTAATCTCATAATCCCCGACACGGCAGAAAATGAGAACCGACCCTCCCTTGACTGCTTTCACCAGACCCTGGTCATCCACGGAGGCCACTCTCTTGTCCGCTGATTCCCAGCGGACTTTCTGATTCTCGGCTCCCTCCAGCTGCAGCTGGAAGCTGTCACCGGCAGCCAGGACCAGGTCTTTTTCATTGATGGCGCAGACGGTCACCTGGCACTTGTAGGACCGGCCCCAGTCTCCCTGGGCAGTCACTGTAGCCCTGCCCACACGAAGGGCAGACAGGTTCCCCTTCTGGTCCACCTCGACTACGGTCGGATTACTGGACTCCCAATCCTTATAATCGCCGCCTACCTTTCTCTTACTTCCCGGTTCCATAACCATGGAAAAGGTCCCCGGCTTCACGGAAGAATACATGGTATAAATCCCGGCTGCCGCCAGAAAAACCAGTACCAGCAGAGCGGCTATTTTACGGTTTCTGTTTTTTACACCCGAAGAACCCCCGGATTCTTTCCCGGAGGCCCTTCGGTATCTTTTTCCATTTCTATCCATTTTCATGCCTGTAACGGAGAAGCTGTCTTTTCCCTTCCGGTCCAGCCTCACCTGTCTCCTGTCGTATCTTAAATCCTATCTCAGCTTTCTCAGCACCTGGTCCATCTTTGCCGCCGACCGCCGGAAGGCCTGGAATTCATCCTCGGCCCATCTTTCCTCCAGCCTCTGCTGGACACCGTTGACACCGATGATGGACGGGACACTAAGGCTGACGTCTTTAATACCGTACTCGCCCTGGAATACAGTAGAGACCGGGGCTATGGTAAGCCGCTGGTTCAGCACAGCCTGAGCCAGATAGCAGACACAGGTTGCGATACCATAATGGGTCCTGCCCTTGTCCTTAATGATGGTTGCCCCCATAGTCCTGACCTTATTGCTGATCCGGTCTCTCACCTGCTGGTTCCAGTCCAGATGGACATTCTCACAGTACTCCTCAATGGGAACGCCGGCAATGGAAACCCTGCTCCAGATGGGAATCTGGGCATCTCCGTGCTCACCGACCACATTGGCCTTGACCACCTCCGTGTTAAGCCGGGTATAGTCGGCGATAAGCCGGGTCATTCTGGAGGAATCCAGGATACAGCCGGTCCCGAAAACCATACCGTTGGGCAGGTCCATCCAGCGGCTGCACTGGTAGACAAGGACATCCACCGGATTGCTGACTATCATGATGACTCCCTTTGTGTAATACTTATTGAGCTGGTCTGTCACATCTTTTAAGATGGCAGAGTTAGCCTCGATCAGGTCAAGCCGGGTCTCCCCGGGCTTCCGGTTCCGGCCCGCCGTGATGATAATCAGGTCACAGCCGGAACAGTCCGCATAGGAGCCTGCCCGGACAGAAGAAATACCCATGTCCGGAATACCGTGCTGGATATCCAGGGCCTCTCCTTCTGTCTTCTGCTCATTGATATCAATGAGAATAATCTCTCTGGCCAGCTGGCGGATGGTCAGGGCGTAGGCTATGGACGAACCTACGTAACCTGCTCCGATAATGGCAACCTTTCTTCTCAACATTCCAAATTCATCCATAATTTACACTCCTCCCATGGACTGGTCCGGGCAGTCTGCTCCCCGAGTCATACACTCAGGCCGCAAAAACCTGCTTCCTTGTACTGCAGGCCTCTGCCCGATGGCCCTCTAACGGGCATTGATGGCATTGATAAAGGCCAGATAGCAGCCGAAATCACCACAGCGCTTCCGGTTCACCTTGTCCACTGCCTCATAGCCGATCTCATCTCTCCAGTCTGTGGAGGCTCCTTTTTCCTTCAGGTAATCTGCCAGCAGATCCAGGCCTGTTATCACGCTGTTATGTCTGGCCGTCCTTTCGTCATTGCGCTCCCGGCGCACATCCTTGGCCATAAGCTTCCAGCCGGCCCTGGTCTCCACATAGAGAGTCCCGGCCCTGACCAGACGGTCATAGAGGGCCTCGGCCTCCGGATCGCCCAGCAGTTCCTGCAGCATAGCCTCATGGATCCTGGTCATATCCTCAAAGGTTAACACCGATGTTTTCCCCAGATATTCCTTATAAGTTGTTACCATATCTCTTCCTCCTCATCCTGATCAAGTTCAAAAAGCATGTGTCTGACATTATCGGGCTCGTCCAGAATCCCCATAACCCTCTGCATCATCTCATCCAGGTCTCCATTTTCAGAGATTTCCTCAAAATAGGCTCCCACAATCTGTTCGCCCTCAGGATGGTAGATCAGGTCTTCATTGAGAATCAGCAGGGCCTGGCGGAGAAATTCTATAAAAGAAGGAAAAATCATCTCCCCAATCAGGGAAAGAAAATCCTGTTCTTCTTCAGAATAGGTATAGAGCAGGCTGCCAAATGAAATCTGGCCTGCCTCCCGGTACTCCCTGGTTCCCCCATAGAGTTCCTCCAGGTTGCGCTCAAGGAGGGGATACATCTCAGGTACAGGACCCTCCTCCTCAGGGATCTCCTCTGCCACATACCAGCCGCCATGGTCCTTCATGGCAAGGAAGAAAAAGGCAGACGCAAAATACTGATCCACCAGCTTCTCCGGCGGCAGCATGGTCAGTTCCACTTCTTCCACCTTCTGGACCGGTCTTGTTTTCTTGAAATTGGGATTAGTATACACCTTAAAATCACTCATGGACTTCCTCCTCTTTTATCTGTCTGCCGGACCTGCTTGCCCGGCCTTAGCTTATCATACAAGATAAATGTTTCATTTCTATGAATTTTGGGCACCGGCAGGAATTTTAGCGGCAGCCAGGCCTGTCCAGCCAGGCCTTCCGATCCACTTCTATTCACAGTCTCATTTTACAATCTCATTTCCAGACCGGAAAAACCTTTTCCAATGGGAAAATGCTTGACGATCTACTCGAAATACACCTCTTCCACATCCTTGGGGAAGCCGATGATGGTGATGACTGCTTCAGCCCCCCTGACACATTCCGCCAGACTGTCCTTCCAGACGGCTCCGGCAGCCACTACCCCATCCGCCTTACTTTTGGTCCTGTTATATACGGTCAGGCTGTGACCTGCCTTCATAAAATTCAT
Organism: uncultured Lachnospiraceae bacterium; assembly: GCA_946630645.1. GTDB lineage: Bacteria > Bacillota > Clostridia > Lachnospirales > Lachnospiraceae > Anaerobutyricum. The sequence goes on along the minus strand of CAMOZD010000086.1, from coordinate 798 downwards.
GATCATGGAAGCTCCCATGATCCCTGTCCCGACAAATGCAATTCTCATAATTCCTACCTCTCTGCCAGCATCCAGACCCTGCGGTCTCTTCTCACTTTACAATTATATTTATAGATGCCATCCAAATCTGTCCTTATCTCCTCTATTATAAAATAAGTCCTCTCATAGGGAAAGACCTTAATCATGATTTCAGGACTTACAGCAGACCGGGTTCCCTCCCTGTAAAATACCCTTTCCGGCAATCCGGCTTATGATTTGGAACAGAGTAAAAAGACATCCGTCCCTTTTGATTTTCTTATTTAACCAGAAGGAATTTGTGGTATAGTAAGTGCAGGCAAACAAGTCCCCCCGGGGAAATGCAGGGCCTTTACCGGCGGCGGAATAATCAACCGCCTATTAAGTCTGCATGCATTCCGGCATATGAGCCGGCAGCTTAGCCAGAGAACAAACACATAAACCCCGATTTTTAAGGACATGACGATGAATTTTATCAAACAATTTCTAAAAGAAAATATCAAGCTTAACTCCACGAGAATTATCATTTTCGGATTTTTGTGGGCCATTATCATAGGAGCCCTGCTGCTTATGCTGCCCTTTGCCAGCCAGCCGGGCAGAGAGACCAGTTTTTTAACGGCCCTCTTCACATCCACCACCTCCATCTGTGTGACTGGTCTGGTGGTGGTAGACACCTATGCCCACTGGTCCCTCTTCGGCCAGGTCATCATTCTTCTGCTGATCCAGGTTGGCGGCCTGGGTGTGATCACCCTCTACTCTCTGGGAATCATGCTGATCCACAAG